>CAYWBD010000311.1:0-8736 GCA_964456315.1 uncultured Thermoflexus sp. | reverse complement strand
GCGTACCGGTGGCCGCCTCGCCAGCCCCCAGCCCGCCATCGACATGCGCAAGGCCTGGCCCGGGCTCCCAACGTTCTTCGAGGTGGAGATCTCCGATTACGGCCAGGTGATCTCTGCCCTGGACGGCTGCGACGCCGTCATCTCGCTCGCCTCCCGCCCCAGCGCTGCGAACTACGTGGAAGAAGACGTCGTCCGCACGAACACCATGTCCATGTGGAACGTGTGCCGCGCCGCAGAGCAGCTGCGCGTGAAGCGGGTCGCCCTGGGCTCGTCCTACAACGCCGTCGGCGCCATGGGCACCGCCGCACGCTGGAAGCCCCGCGAGGTCAAGCCGCCCGAGTACTTCCCGCTCGACGAGAACGTCTACACGCGCTCAGAGGACCCGTACTCCATCGCCAAGTGGCTCGGCGAGGAGATCGGGCAGGCCTTCGCCCGGCGGTCGCCGTGGATGGCGATCGCGTCTCTACGCTTCAACGGCATGTGGGACGACGCCTACTTCCGCGAGCTCGCCCGCAGCCCCATCTCGGACGTCTGGGCCCGCTGTCAGGCCTTCTGGACGTACCTGCACATCCGCGACGCGGCGCGGGCTTGCGCCATGGCGGTGGAGTCTGAGGGCTGGACCGGCCACCACCGGCTGTTCCTCAACGCCGCCGACACCATGATCACCCTGCCCACCATGGACGCGCTGCGCGCCGTCTACCCGAAGACGCCAGTCAAGGCGCCGCTCGAAGGCTTCCGCGCGCCCATCTCGACAGAGCTTGCCCGCAAGCTCATCGGCTGGCAGCCCCTCTATTCCTGGCGCGACGCGCAGTTTGCGGCGTAACAGACGATGTCATTCTGAACGGAGGCCCCGGAGGGGCCGGAGTGAAGAATCTGTTCCGCCTTCGGCCTCTCAGAGGCGCGGGACGGAACGAGATTCTTCGGCCCTCCGGGCCTCAGAATGACAGCCACCCGCGCAATGACAGCCACCCGCTTGAGGGTGAGGCAACCTCCGTTCGTGCTGAGCTTGTCGAAGCACAGACCGCGCTGTCTGTTGCGCTCTGTCCAGCACAGTGCCTGCCCGCCAGCATGGTGTCTACTCGCATGTGTGACCCAAATGGGTCACCGGGCCTGAGACACTCCCTGTTTTGACAATAAGAACAGATGTTCTATCATCTGCTCCATGCTCTCGACTCACGCCCCACGCCCCATCGCCTGCATCTACTTGCCCAACTTTTTCTGGCAGGCAGAGGTCCTCAGGAGGCCCGGGCTCAAAGACCAGCGCGCCCTCATCATGGGCGACCTCCTGAGCCTGCACGGCCCTGCTCACCAGGGCGCAGCGTCCAGGACGCCCTCAGGCCGCTTCATCCTGGACTGCTCGCCGGGCCTCGAGGGCGTCGTCCGGGGCATGCCCGTCAGCGAGGCCGTGTCACGCCACGGCGATGCCGCCCTCATTGAAGCAGACCTGCCCTATTACACCGGCGCCTTCCGTCAGGTCCTCGACAACATCGAGGAGGCCATCCCAGACGTGGAAGATGTGGAGCCCGGCCTCGCCCACGCAGGCATTTGGGGGCTCGAAGGCGTCTACGGCACTGACGCGCAGGTCGTCCGCGTGCTTGCCAGCGCCGTCCTCTCCGTGCTCCCCGCGGCAGACGTGCGCATCGGCGTTGGCGAGAACAAGTGGATGGCCTACGTCGCTGCGACTCTCAGCAGGCCGCACAGCGCACGCAAGGTAACGGGCGAGGCGGGCAAGTTCCTGGCCGGCCTCTCCGTGGAGCGACTGCCCGTCCCCTACGCGCTCATCTCGCGCCTGCAGTCCTTCGGGCTCGACACGCTTGGCCGCGTCGCCGACTTGCAGCGCGGCGCTCTAGAGGCCCAGTTCGGCCCTGGCGGCGGCCTCATCTGGGAGCTCTCCAACGGGCTCGACCAGCGGCCCCTGGTCCCCCGCCGGCGAGTCGAAGCAGTCACCGAGTACCTCTCCTTCCCGGACGCCACAGTCAGCCTCCCCAACATCCTCTCGGGCATCGAGAGCCTCCTGGCGCGCGCCTTCAGCAGGCCCGAGGTGGCCCGCCGCTACGTACGGCAGGCGGACATGCAGTCGCAGGTGCTGCGCAAGCCGCCCTGGACGCTGCGCGTGGCGTTCAAGGAGCCCGCAGGGTCGAAGAACCTCGCCCTGTTCGCCATACGGGCCAGGCTGGCCGATGCAGAGCTGCCCGGGCCCCTGGAGGACCTGCGCCTCACGCTCTCCGGCCTCAGCAGCGAGACGGGGCGCCAGGAGTCCCTCTCGCACGATATACGCCAGCAGGACCAGCTCCAGGAAGCCGTCAGCCAGCTCAGGGCCCGCCTGAATGTGGCGCCACCCATCTACCAGGTCAGGGAGTTAGAGCCTTGGTCACGGATACCAGAGCGAAGACACGCACTAGTGCAATTAAGCCCCTGAACGCACCGCAGCCCATGGAGGTGCGCGCAAGCAGTGCAATTAAGCCCCTGAACGCACCGCAGCCCGTGGAGGTGCGCGCAAGCCCCGACGGGCTCCCCGAGGCGGTCCGGCCCCCGCCGCTTTCCGCGCATGGCCCCGGAGAGCGCACGGGGCTGCGCGTCACTCAGAGAGACCCCACACGGCGCGGGTGGGGCCCGCCTGGAGGCGCAGGCCCGGCTCAAGCACGGGGCGCGCCAACAGCAGGCGCCACACGGGCCCCGGGCGGCTGGCTCGCCGTTGAGGAGATAGAGGACATCTGGAAAATCTACGACGAGTGGTGGCGGGGCGCAGACCGCAGGGTCGAGCGCCTGTACTTCGCTGTCTTCCTCGAAAACGGCCAGCGGGCCACCCTTTACCACGACCTGGCTCGTGACTGCTGGAACCGTCAGTCAGACTAACTGGGCGTTGCCCCAACTGACCAGGCGTTGCCCTAACTGCCCAGGCGTTGCACCAAGAGTGGCCCACCTCAGGCCACCGTTCCCCCTGAGCTTGTCGAAGGGGAACGGTGACCGGCGCTCTACTTCATGGCGAAACAGGGCTGCCCCCTGACCGGATGCATTTATGAGCGACCTCGACCGCAAACTGAAGGCCAGGTCCGTCGACGGCTCGCCTGATGGCGACCACCGTTCAACGCGCAAAAAACGCTCGGACTCGCTCGCCGCCGGGCCCGAGGACCTCCCTCCGTATTCCCCTCTCCCAGCGGGAGAGGGCGAGGGTGAGGGGCGCCGCTTGTCCCCTCTCCCAGCGGGAGAGGGCGAGGGTGAGGGGCCATCTCAGGCCTCGGCAAGGCTTCTCCCTCACCCCAAACCCTCTCCCGCTGGGAGAGGGGGCATCGGGGCAGACGCTAAGGGCGGGCCGCGGTCTCAGACACCAGCCGCCCACGGCTACCGCCGTCCAGACTGGCAGCACCGGGCCTTCGACGGCTGGATCACCGGCGGGCGCAGCGTGGCCCGTTACAGAGAACGCGCCGCGCCTCCGGCAGACACGCCTGCCCAGGCCGACGGCGCGGGGCAGGGCAGCGCGCCTTACGCAGAGCTCCACTGCCACACCAACTACTCCTTCAAGGAGGGTGCCTCCGAGGCCTGGGACCTGCTCACCACAGCCAGAGACCTGGGCCTCAAGGCGCTTGCCATCACTGACCACGACAACGTCTGCGGCGCGATGGAGTTCGCCCAGTCCGCTAAGACGCTCGGCGTCAAGGCCATCATCGGCGTCGAGCTCACCCTCACCACCGGCCTGCAGGGCGGCAACGGCCCGGGCCCTGGCGCAGACAAGGCCCTCAACCACCACATCACCCTGCTTGCTGAAAACCCGGCCGGCTACCGCAACATCTGCCTCCTCGTAACCCGCGCCCACATGGACGCGGCCGCGCGCAGCAGGCCCGAGCTCAACGCCAGCCTCCTGCCCGCACACTCCGCGGGAGTCGTTTGCCTTTCAGGCTGCCGCCGGAGCCAGATAGGCGAGCTGCTCATGAGCGGGGACTATGAGGGCGCCCGCGACATCGCCAGCCAGTACGCCGGGTGGTTCGGGAAGTCCAACTTCTACCTGGAGCTGCAGCAGAACCTGGTCAGGGGAGACACGCCGCGCAACAGGCTGCTTGCTCGCCTGGCCAGGGAGCTTGGGGTCGGGGTCGTGGCCACAAACAACGTCCACTACCACACCCGTGAGCGGCACAGGCTCAACGACGCGCTCGTCGCCATCCAGCACAACAAGACACTCGAAGAGACGCACCGGGAGAGGCGGCCGAACGACCAGTCCTACCTCAAGGCGCCGGGCGACATGGCCGCCCTCTTCGCTGAGTACCCGGATGCCATCGCCAACACCGCAGCGATCGCAGACCGCTGCCAGCTTGACCTGACGAAAGACCGCATCTACCAGTTCCCGGACTACCCCGCTCCGCCGGGGCACACGCCCATCTCCTGGCTGCGGAAAATCTGCGAGGACGGGGCAGTGAAGAAGTACGGCGGCGTCACCGAAGCCGTGCGAGAGCGGCTGGACAGGGAGTTCCGCCTGCTGGAAAAGCACAACCTGGCCGGGTTCCTCCTGCAGTACCACGACATCATCAAGGTCGCGCACCAGGTCCAGCTGGACCTGGGCATCGTCGACCCTGACACGCGCCTGGGAGACCAGCCGCCCGGGCGTGGGCGCGGCTCATCCGTCGCGCTCCTGGCCGGCTACCTCATTGGCCTTTCGCACATAGACCCGCTCAAGCACAACCTGCGGCTCGAGAGGTTCCTGTCAGAAGAGATCAACGGCCCGCCCGACATAGACCTCGACTTCCCGCGCGCCATCCGCGAAGAGCTGATCTTGCGCGTCCACAAGGTCTGGGGGCCAGAGCGCGCCGTCCTCACCGGCATGATCTCCACCTACAAAATCCGCGGCGTCATCAGGGACCTGGGGAAGGCCTTCGGGCTGCCGGAAGAGGACCTCGCCAGGCTCATCAAGCTCATAGACGGCCACGCCGGCATAGGCAACCTGGCCGCAGAGATGACGTCCCTACCTGAGTACCGTGACAGGGTGGACGCGCCGCTCTGGAAAGACCTGCTCGACCTCGCCCTCCAGCTCAACCACTTCCCCAAATACCTGGCCCAGCACCCCGGCGGCATGGTCCTGAGCAACCGGCCCCTCTCTGAGACCGTCCCCGTCCAGCGCAGCGCCATAGACGGCCGCTACATCTGCCAGTGGGACAAAAACAGCGCCGAGGACGCTGGCTTCGTCAAGATCGACTTCCTCGCCCTGGGCGCCCTCTCCCAGATGACCGAGGCCCTCGAGCTCATCCGGCAGCGTACCGAGGAGCGCATCGACCTCTCGCGCATCAACTTCGAGGACCAGGCCGTCTACGGCGACATCCACGCCGCAGACACCATCGGCGTCTTCCAGATCGAGTCTGCGGCGCAGATGCAGACGGTCGTCCGGCTTAAGCCCAAGAACATCGAGGAGATGGCATGGGAGGTCGGCGCGGTGCGCCCCGGCGTCGGCGTGAACGACGGCGTCTCCATGCTCATACGCCGCCACCTGCGCCTTGAACCCGTCACCTACGACCACCCCCGTGAGATACCCGCCCTGGAGCGCACGCTGGGCGTGCCCCTCTACCAGGACCAGCTTGGCGAGCTCGCGGTGCACGTCGCGGGTATGTCCCCCGCCGACGGCGACAGGATGCGCAGGTCCTTCTCGCGCCGCGACAGCGAGCGGCAGGTCCCCCTGTGGCACGACAAGTTCATCGCCGGGGCGCTCAGGAACGGCGTGCCCATCGAAGCTGCGGAGAAGGTCTTCAAGAAGTTCCACGGCCTCTACCAGTTCCCGGAGGCCCACGCCTTCGCCTTCGGCGTCACGGCCTACCAGATGGCCTGGCTCAAGCACTACTACCCGCTCGAGTTCTTCGTGGGCCTCTTCAACAACCAGCCCATGGGCTTCTACAACCTGGAGACCCTTAAGGAAGACGCCAAGCGCCACGGCATCAACGCCCTCAACCCTGACGCAAACCTCAGCGGCAAGCTCGCCGTCATTGAGGACGGCAAGCTCCGCCTCGGCCTCGCTCACGTCGCCCACGTCCGGGACGCCACCGCTGACGCCGTCCTCGCGGCCCGCCGTGCCGGCGGGCCGTTCAGCACCCTCGCAGACTTCATGGAGCGCACCCGTCTCCAGCGCAACGCCCTCGACAGCCTCGCCGAGGCCGGCGCGTTCGACCGCTTCGACACCCGCCGGGACGCAGAGGCTGACCGGCGCGAGGTCCGGTGGGAGGCCGGCCTGCGCTACCGCCCGGTCGGCACGCAGCTAGGCTTTCACATGCCCGTGGAGCAGGACATGGCCGCTCTGCCCGCGCAGTCCGGCTGGGACCGCATGATGGGCGAGTACCGGACCATGGGCCTGCACCCGGCAGGCCACATCATGGCCCGCATACGACCGGGGCTCCCGCAGCACGTCATCTCCAGCAACCAACTGCAAGGGTGCAAAGAGGGCGAACGCGTGACCGTCGCCGGGCTCGTCATCCGGAGACAGCGGCCCAGCGGTAAAGCCACCTTTATCACGCTGGAAGATGAGTTCGGGCACTCGCCTCTCATCTTCTGGCCGGCAGTCTACGAACGTGTCAGGCTCAAGACTGTCTCGCCGCTGCTGGTCGCCACGGGCAGGGTCTCCAGGCGGGAGGGCACCCTCAACGTCGTCGTGGAGAACGTGTCCCCCCTCAGCGTCGAGGCGCCAGCCCTGAAGACCAAGGACTGGGGCTAGGGCGCCAGCGCGATGACGATAGCGCCCAGGCCCACCGCACCGGCCCCCAACACTCGCAGGCGGGACACCTTCTCTTTGAGTACCAGCGCGCCCATCGCGACCCCGAACACAACGCCGACCTCCCGGAACGGCGCGACATAGCTCACCGGGGACACCCGCAGCGCAAACAGGACCAGGCCGTACGCCGCAGTCTGCAGGACGCCGGCGACCGCAATCGATGGCGCGTGGGACCGCAGCTCGTGAACGAACGCCTTCCTGGAATAGCTGAGGCGCAACGACAGCAGCATCCCTGCGCCGCCGCCCGCTGTCAGCAGGACCACGTACAAGGCAGGGTGCACGTGCTGCACGCCGCGCTTGTCGATCACCGAGTAGCCGGCGATAACCAGGCCGGTCAGCAGCGCGTACGCCAGCCCCGGCCCCAGCACGCGCCGGGGCGTGTGGCCCGGCCCGCGGGCCGATCGCGCCGCAGCGCTCGACGCCACCACGAATATCCCGGTAAGCACCAGCACCACGCCCAGCACCGCCGGCCAGCTCAGGCTCTCGTCCAGCGCCGCATAGGCGAGGGCAGGCACGAGTGCGATGCCCAGCCCGCGCGCAGCCGGGTAGACGACAGAGAGGTCGCCGTGCTGGTAGGCCTTGCCCAGAAACGTGAAGTACCCGGTGTGCAGCACCACGGTCACACCGACGAAGGCCCAGCCAATGGCTGCCGGCGGCTCGGTGATAAGGAAGTACGCCGCGACCGGCGCGCCAAACGCGGTGGCCGCAACAGCCATCCACCAGGTGAAAAGCTCAGGGGTGGTCGCACGCCTGACCAGAAGGTTCCAGGCCGCGTGCGCCACAGCGGATAGCAATACAAGAAGAATGGCGGCGCCGGTCATGCGCCAAACAGTACGCCGGTCAGGGCAGGACGAGCCGGGCCTGGCTTAGTGGTGGGCCTGCTCTCTGGATGCTGCAAGCGCCCACTGGACGCGTAGTTCTACGTCGCCGTCAGCCCAGGGCTTGGTGATGTACTCCGCGGCGCCCAGTGACCGGGCCATCGCCATGTCCTCTGGCCGTCCCTTGGCCGTGACCATGATGACCGGGATATGCGCCGTGCGGGTGTCCGCCTTGAGTCCGGCCAGGGCATCAAAACCGTTCATGCGGGGCATCATGACGTCCAGCAAGACGAGGTCTGGCTTTTGGTTCAGCGCCGAGTCGAACACCTGGTCGCCGTCTTCGGCCTCGACGACCTTGTGGCCTGCGTCTTCCAGGATCGTAGCCAGCGCGAGCCGCACGTCTGGACTGTCGTCGACGACGAAAATGCGGGTGTCAGACATTAGCGGCGTTCCTATCTCATAGGTCTCAAGCGCCTGACGCAGCCTGAGGTTTGAACATTTGGGGCGGCCAGCAAGCGCGGTCTGCCAGCCATTCTCCGCGCGCCCTGGCGCTGCTACCAGCCAGAGGCCCCGCTCTTGGATGGCGGCAGGAGTCTGGGTGGCTACACTCGCAGTATCAGCGCTCAGCCCACTGTTGGGCGTGGGTGCCGCCCGAAGGACACCCTGTGGAAGCCACCTAAGCAGCCCACCGCCAGTCACGCCGGCCGGGCCGCAGGGTCCCCGTGGCGACGCTGCCCCCGGCGCCCGCGCGCAGGCCGTAATATTCCGCAGTCGGTCGGCCGTCGCCAGGTGGGCTCTGCGGGCCGCGTCCGGGTCCCTGATCGGCAGGCAGGCAGGAGGAGCCAGTTGCACTACCAGACTGAGCGCACATCCGGGTGCCGCATCTCGGACGCTTGGACGTTCCGCGGCCTCAAGACGGTCATCCTGGAGAACGACCATATACGCGTGACGGTCCTGGTGGACAAGGGCGCGGACATCTACGAGTTCGTCCACAAGCCGTCGGACACCGATTTCATGTGGCGCACCCCCTGGGGCGTGCGCGACCCCTCCAAATGGGTGCCAACGTCCGGCTGGGGCAACGGCCTGTGGCACGACGTCTACGAGGGCGGGTGGCAGACGATCGCGCCCACAGGCGGCTCGCCGATGAATTACATGGGCGCCGAGATCGGCCAGCAC
>CAYWBD010000310.1:0-1518 GCA_964456315.1 uncultured Thermoflexus sp. | reverse complement strand
CTGCCCTCGGCGGCGCAGTGCTCGGCCAGAATCTCCAGCTTGCGCTTCAGGATGGGCAGTGGCCGGGACACGTCATTCCACCAGTCGGCGTGGCGGGCCACGACCCGCAGCGTCTTCTTCTCGCCGCCGCCGCCAATCATGATCGGCGGTCTCGGGCTGGGACGCGGCTCGGCATAGGCATTCGTGACCGTGAAGTAGCGGCCTGAGAAGTTTGCCGGCGACTGCGTCCAGAGCGTCTTGATGACCTGCACCGCCTCTTCGAGCCGGTCTATCCGTTCGGCCACCGGCGGCAGGGTGACGCCGAATGCCGCGTGCTCGCCCTCGTGCCAGCCGGCGCCGTACCCCAGGATGAAGCGGCCCGAGCTCATGTACTGCAACGACGCCCCCATCTTCGCCAGCAGCGACGGGTGCCGGAACGTGTTGCTCATGACGATCGTGCCGAGCTTGACGCCCGGGTACCGGGCCGCTACCCACGAGAGCAGCGACCAGCACTCCAGGCGCCACTCCTGGCCGTAGTTCAGGTGGTCGGATATCCAGACCGACCGGAAGCCCTGGGTGGCGACATCGAGGGCGCGCGTGAGGTCGGCGACATAGTCGGCCGGCCTGATCGCCTCGCGCCCTCGCTCGCCTGAGGGTGGGTTGTAGCCAAACTCCAGCCTGTGTTCTCCCATGCTTCTACTCCCCATCGGGAAACCGCCGGGTCAGGACCCGACGTTGCTTTGACAGCGGCAGGATACCGCGCGCGGGCAAAAGCCTGGCGACTCACAAAGGCGGTGCTAGAGGTCATCCAGAAGTTGTGCTGCTGAACTCAGAGCCAAATCCTGAAACAAGTTCGGGATGAAATCATCTGGATGACCTCTAGTCAGGCAAGGATCGGGCGATGCTGGGCGAGCGGCCTCTTGGGCAGCGCCGGGACGGCGTCCTGCAGGTGTCCGATCAGGAACACGCAGCCTGTAGGACGTCGATCGTGATACCCGGTCCGCCGGGCGAGATCAGGTACAGCCCGGCCCACCCCTGTTCTCGCACCCACCGGGCCTGCGCGGCCGCAACGTCGGCGCCCGCCCTGGCCTGGTCTTCTGGCCGCTCATACTTGCCTAGCTGGCCGAACACCGACTCGGGTACCACGATGCCCGGGGTCTCTGCCATCCGCTTCGCCTGGTCCAAGCTGCCGAGGACCAACACGCCGACGAACACCGGTACGCGTTTGCGGGCGTCGTTCAGCCAGTCGAGCGCCTCGGGCCGGAACACCGGCTGGGTGAAGACGTAATCGGCTCCTGCGTCGATCTTCCGCTGGAGCTTCTCGTTCTCCCTTTCCCGGTCCACAGCCTCGGGCTCGACCCCGGTGCCAACGGTGAAGTGCGTGCGCGGGTCCGGCTGGCGTCCAAGTGGCTGCCCGCCAAAGTCGAACCCGGCGTTGAGGAGCGTGTGGGTATACCGGACCATGGCCGGGGAATCGAGGTCAAACACGGGGGTCGAGCGCGGGTAGGTCGGCGACATCTTGGGCGGGTCGCCGGTGAT
>CAYWBD010000309.1:0-7239 GCA_964456315.1 uncultured Thermoflexus sp. | reverse complement strand
ACCCGCTACGACCGCAGGAGCCTCTACTTCATGGCCGTCCTGCACCTCGCCGCCGCCGTGACCTGGAGCACCTAATTGTCGATTCGCCCTAGCCGGGCCGCCCCGCGCCGACGTGCATGGCTGCACCACACCCGGCTGCATGGCCGCGACCACGGCCCGCGAGCTTCTCGGGTCAGGCGTGTGAGCCAACAGGAGCGTTCAAGACGGCGACCGAGATCCGGAGAGGCAATGCTCGGTCCGGCCTGGCGATGGGTGCGATCCAAGCAACTCCCACCCCGGTGATGCGCCGTTCCCCGTGAAGTTTTCGCAGGGCGGGATGGATCAAAGTACGCGGCCGACTGCCGTTCGTCCTTCGACAAGCTCAGGACGAACGGGTCCGCCTTCTCCCTGACCCTACTACGACTTGGGGAGGGGGAGGTTCGGCCTGCGACGCTACTTGCGGCCGCGAGAGCGTTTGCGCCAGCGTGACCGGCCCTTCGACTTGCCATTGCGCGAGAACGCGGTCGCGCCGTCGAGGTCCGCTGGCCGCTCAGGCAGGACCACTGTCGCTGTCTTACTCTCTTTAGGCGCTCCGACAGTGCTAGCGCCATTTGGCCTTACGGCCGCCTGTCTCGTCGTTCTGGACGCCCGCTCACTGCCTGCCCGCCCGTTCACCCCGGTCGCCGTCCGACCGTCGGCGTCGGCCTCATTGGGCGTGTCGCCACTGGCCCGCCCGTTGCCGCCCATTGCGTCTTGGGCGTCTGTGCTGCCGACGCTCCCCGGCGCATGCGGGTCAGGCACCACGCCCGGCACCTGGCGCAGGTACTGGCCCGTGGCGGATGCGTCAACAGACGCGACGAACTCGGGCGTGCCCTCCGCCACGAGCTCACCGCCACTCTCCCCCGCGCCGGGGCCAAGGTCGATCAGCCAGTCCGCGTTCTTGATGAGGTCCAGGTGGTGCTCGATGAGGACCACCGTGTTCCCGGCGTCCACCAGGCGGTGCAGCACCTGCATCAGCTTGGCGCAGTCATCAAAAGAAAGCCCGGTGGTCGGCTCGTCCAGGATATACATCGTGCGTCCCGTCGAGCGGCGGGACAGCTCCGACGAGAGCTTTATCCGCTGCGCCTCGCCGCCCGATAGCGTCGTCGCAGGCTGGCCCAGGCGTATGTACCCAAGGCCGACGTCCTGCAGCGTGTCGAGCTTGTTGGCCACCGCCGGGATGTTCTCGAACACCTGCGCCGCTTCGGACACGGTCATGTTCAGCACGTCCGAGATGGACTTGCCCTTGAACTTGATCTCCAGCGCCTCGCGGTTATAGCGCGCGCCGCGGCACACCTCGCAGGGCACTGTCACGTCCGGCAGGAACTGCATCTCGATCTGGACGTAGCCCGCGCCGGAGCAAGACTCGCACCGCCCGCCCTTCACGTTGAACGAGAACCGGCCCTGGTGGTAGCCGCGGGCCTTGGCCTCCGGCATCTGGGCGAAAAGGCCGCGCATGGGCGTGAAGCAGTCCGTGTACGTGGCCGGGTTGGACCGGGGAGTGCGGCCGATGGGCGACTGGTCGATGTTGATGACCTTGTCGATGTGCCAGAGCCCCGTGACCTCATCGTGCGGGCCGGGCCGGTCTTTGGCCCGGTAGAAGACCTGTGCGAGCCTCTTCTGCAGGATTTCGGTCACGAGCGTGCTCTTGCCGGAGCCAGATACGCCTGTGACGCAGATGAGCCGCCCCAGCGGGAAGCGGACCGTGATGTCCTTCAGGTTGTTGGCGCGGGCGCCGCGGACCACGAGGTCCTGCCCGTTGCCCTCACGGCGTCGGGCCGGGAGGGGGATCGACCTGCGGCCCGACAGGTAGGCGCCGGTTACGGACTCCTGGGACGCCAAGATGACGTCCAGCGGCCCTTCGGCGATGATCCTGCCGCCGTGCTCGCCCGCGCCGGGGCCGAGGTCGATGATGTGGTCCGAGGCGCGCATGACCGCCTCATCGTGCTCGACTATGAGCACGGTGTTGCCGACGGCCTGCAGGCTCTTCAGTGTGTCGATGAGGCGTGAGTTGTCAGCGGGGTGCAGGCCCACCGAAGGCTCGTCGCAGACGTAGAGCACGCCCATGAGGCCGGAGCCGATCTGCGTCGCCAGGCGGATGCGCTGGCCCTCGCCGCCCGACAACGTCGCCGCGGCGCGGTCGAGCGACAGGTAGTCCAGCCCGACGCGTGACAGGAAGCCCAGGCGGGAAACGATCTCTTTCAGGATCTGCTGGGCGATGGCCTGCTCCCGGTCAGTGAGCGGCTCTGTGGCGGGCTTGTCGCCGGGCCAGGCGCCGGTGCGGCAGGCCTCCACCCAGCCGATGGCGCGGTCAACCGCTTGCCGCGTGACGTCCATGATGTTCATGCCCAGCACCGTGGCCGCCAGCGCTTCTGGCTTCAGGCGCATGCCCTTGCACGTCTTGCAGGGCCGCTGGGCCATGTAGCGCTCCAGGTCCTCACGGACAGACTCAGACTCCGTCTCTGAGTAGCGCTTCTCCAGGCTGGGGATGACGCCGTCGAACTCCGTCTTCCAGCGGTAGACCTTGCCCTTCTGTGTCGTGTGGACGACCTCGACGGCCTGCTCCTTCATGCCGTACAGGATGGCGCGCAGGTCGTCCTCGGCCATGTCCTTCACCGGCGTGTCCAGCGAGAAGCCGCGGGCGCGGGCGAGTCCGCCCAGCGTGGAGGCGTACCAGGGGGAGCTTGCGCCTGCCGCGGCCCAGGGCGCGATGGCGCCGCCGGAAATGGACAGGTTCTTGTCCGGGATGGCCAGGTCCGGGTCCACCTCCAGACGGAAGCCGAGGCCCGTGCACGTGGGGCAGGCGCCGTAGGGCGTGTTGAACGAGAAGTTGCGGGGCTCTAGCTCGCTGATGGAGATGTCGCAGCTCAGGCACGCGAACTTCTCTGAGTACAGAACGTCGTCCGGGTTTAGGACCTTGGCCCGTTTCCGGGCGGCGACTGTCCCGGCGACAGGCGCGCCCTTCTTTTTCGGCTGGCCCTTAGCGCCCTTCGGCGGCACTTCGGGCTCTGCGGGCACGGTCGCCGCCACGACGTTGCCACCGGACAGCTTGAGCGCCGTCTCGACCGAGTCCGTGAGCCGCTGCGTGTCCGTGTCCGCCCGGATGACTAGGCGGTCTATGACAACCTCGATGTCGTGCCACTTCTGCTTGTCGAGCTTCAGCGGCTCGGAGAGGTCCACGACTTCGCCGTCCACGCGGGCGCGCACAAACCCGTCCCGGCGGGCCGACTCGAAGATAGCGGCGTGCTCGCCCTTCATGTGCGTGACCATGGGCGCCAGGACCATCAGGCGGGTTCCGGCTGGCATGCGCATGATCGAGTCCACGATCTGCTGCACCGTCTGCCGCTGCACAGGCCTGCCGCACTTGGGGCAGTGCGGACGCCCGGCGCGCGCGAAGAGCAGGCGCAGGTAGTCGTAGATCTCTGTGACTGTGCCGACCGTGGACCGCGGGTTCTTGGAGACGCCCTTCTGGTCGATGGAGATGGCAGGGGAGAGGCCGTCGATGTGGTCGACGTCCGGCTTCTCCATGAGCCCCAGGAACTGGCGGGCGTAGGCGGAGAGCGACTCTACGTAGCGGCGCTGGCCCTCGGCGTAGATGGTGTCGAACGCCAGGGACGACTTCCCGGAGCCTGACACGCCCGTGATGACGACGAGCTTGTCCCGCGGGATTTGTACGCTGACGTTCTTTAGGTTGTGCTCGCGTGCGCCGACGACTGTGATGAAGGATTCAGGCATGGGGGGAAGGGGACGGTGATGAGGACCGGTGATCAGGTGGCTGGCGGGGGAACGACCGCGAATCGCGTTGTCATTCTGAGCGAGGTGCCGGGCACAGAGCTAAGAATCCCGCTCTGGATCGGCAAGCGTCGTAGCGAAATGAGATTCTTCGGACCGTCGCTGCGCTCTGGCCCTCAGAATGACATGCCAGAGTGCATCAGCCGATTCTAACGCCCCCAAGATCGTCGCACTGGCCGGTGTCACCCCCTTCGCCTTCTCTCCCTGTCCACCAGGCCCAGCGCAGCGGCGTGGATGCCTTGCGCGTCGATGCCGAAGTGGCGGTACAGGTCGGCCCGTGTGCCGGACTGCCCGTAGTCGTCGACTCCCAGGTTCACTGACGGGCAGTCCAGCGCCGCGCCAAGAAAGCTCATGGCGTGGGGGTGCCCGTCCTGGACGGTGACTACCGGCAGGCCAGTCTCGTGGCCTGCCAGCAGGCCGGTGGGGTCGTGTCTGACGGGGCCGAGTCCGGACGTCTCTGTAGCTTCTGCCTGGCGCATCCGGCGGTAGAGCAGGGCCGGGCTGGTGACGCAGAACACGTTGACCCCGATGCCCTCTTTTTCTAGCATCGGCACCGCCGCAAGAGCCTCGGGGAGCATCCAGCCGACGGCAAACAGGTTGACCCCGGCGGGCAGGCCAGCTGGCGCAGTCCGATAGCGCCAGCACCCTTCGAGGACTGCTGCGCGTAACCGGTCGCCGGTCGAGGGGACGCCTGACTCTGCTCGCCCCGAGCTTGTCGAGGAGCCCCGTTTACTCGCACCCGTCGATGAGGTGGAGTCGAAGGCGGGATTCTTCCCCCTCGCCTCGCTCGGGGTCAGAATGACATCCTTCGGGAACAACCCCTGGTCGACGGGCTTCGTGCTCAGCCGGAGCAGGTATGACCCGCCTTCGCCCGCGCCGATTTTGCGCACCGCGTCCAGCATGATCCACTCCAGCTCGCGAGCGAAGCACGGCTCGTAATACGTGATGCCGGGCAGGCTGATCCCCAGCTCCGGCGAAATCACGCCCTGGTGCATCCCGCCCTCGGAAGAGAGGGTCACGCCGGACGGCGTCGCCACAAGGATGAACCGCGAGCCCATGTAGAGGCCGCTGGTCAGCTGGTCCAGCCCGCGGGCGATGAACGGGTCATACACCGTGCCGAACGGGACCAGCCGGCGGCCTGAGTGCGCTTCGGATAGCCCCAGTTGCCCGAGCAACAGCATCATGTTGCCCTCGGACAGGCCCAGCTCGATGTGCCGGCCGGTGGGCTTGTACACCCACTTCAGCGTCCGCACCGCAAAGCCCAAAAAATCTGGCCGCTCGTTGTAGGACCACACCCCGGCTCGGTTGATCCAGCTCGCGAGCCCGGTCGATGTGGCGACGTCGGCGGATATGGTGACGACCCGCTGGGCTGACTCTGGCGACGTGCGGTCGAGCTCGACGAGCATCCTCCCGAAGGCGTCCTGGGTTGAGCAGCGGTCCGGGAAGCTCAGGCGCGTGTTCTCGAACACCAGCTGCGGTTCAGAGGCGGGCAGATCTTGGGCAGGATGGGCGTGCCCGGCCCGCATGTCATTCTGAGCGGAGTTCGCCAAAGGCGAACGGGGCGAAGAATCCAGCTCCGATGGCGACGCTTTGCCATGGGAGCTAGATTCTTCGGGCCTCCGTTTCGCTCCGGCCCTCAGAATGACATTCCCGTCACCCGCGTCTATCTCATCTGCATCCGCCTCGGATGGAGTGATGGTCGAGAGCCGTTCCGCGGCCGCGCTGACGTACTCGCCCTCAGGCGAGGCCGGGCCGAACCGCGCCCAGGGGTGAGCGGCGTCCATGCCCATCTCAGCGGCGAACTGCCCGAACTGCTCGTCAGTCAACAGAGCAGCGTGGTTGCGGGGGTCTGCCGCGCTCTGTAACCCCCAGCCCTTGACCGTGTACGCCAGCACCACCGCGGGCCCGCCGGAGCTCGACGCCTCGCGGTAAGTCCGCACCAGCGCGCCCACGTCGTGCCCGCCCAGGTTGGCGATCCTGCGGTGCAAGTCGGCATCGTCCACGCCGCCGACGCAACGGGTCAGGTCGCGGCGCAGCGGCCCGGCGCCCTCCAGCAGCCGCTCGCGCACCTTGTCTGTGGGCGACACCAGGATGCCCTGGTACTCCTCGTTGGGCATGTCATCTATGCGACGGCGCAGCGCGTGGCCGCCCGGACGCTCCATCAGTTCCGTCAGGGCGTCGCCGTACTTGGCGATGTGGATGGACCAGCCGTTGACCTCGAACATCTCCCGGAACCGCTGCACACGGATGCCCGGCACCACGCGGTCCAGGCTCTGGCGGTTCAAGTCAACGACCCACACGCAGCGCGACAGCCCGTCCAGCGCCGGCTCCGCAACGGCCTCCCAGACCGAACCCTGGTCGAGTTCAGCGTCGCCTATGTGCGCGAAGAACCGCCCTGATGTGGGATCGGTCCCGTGCGCCGCCAGGTAGTCCCGTACCAGCGCGGCGAATGCCACCGACGGCCCGGCCATACCCACGGAGCCTGTCGAGAAGTCCACCGGCTCCGGGTCCTTCGTGCGGCTGGGGTAGGCCTGCAAGCCGCCGTAGGCCCGGAACTTTTCCAGGTAGGCCTCGGGCAGGTTGCCCAGCAGGTACTGCACGGCGTGGAACACCGGAGAAGCGTGCGGCTTGATCGCCACGCGGTCGCCGGGCTGGAGCGTCTCGAAGTAGAGCGCCGTGAGGATCGCCACCGAGGACGCGGACGACGCCTGGTGCCCGCCGACTTTGCCGCCGTCGGGGTTCGGGCGCACGTTGTTCGCCCAGTGCACGATCGCGGTCGCCAGCCAGAGCACCCGGTCCCGGACGGCCTGGCGCGTGGCCTCAAGCTGCGCCTGGGCGCCGTGCAGGGCGCGGTGCGATTGGGGGGCGTGATGCCCGCCCGGACCGGGCCGGGACAAGGGACCTTGCAGAGCCGACATCATTGCCCTCCACGATTGCGTGTACGAGCGATGATGGCAGGCCCCACACTATCCGGCAAGCTGAACGCGAAGACGGCCGGAGCGCTTCTTGCTCCGGCCGTCTCGTTCTTGGGGCGGACGTTTGCTCAGGCCGGGGCCTGTCGCGAGGCGGCCCGTGCCTTTCGGCCGCGGCGAACGAGTAGCCACAAGGCGGCCCCACCGATAATCCACACCGGGCTCAGGATGCCCGCCCAGATCACACCGACGAGGAGCCCGTTGCCTATCGCCGAGAGCGTCCGCACCGCGCTGCGGCCGGTTTCCGACGGCGCGGCGGCGTCCGCCGACCAGCTCTCCTTCTCGGAGACCGCGATCAGCAGGCTGCTCACTCCCTCGGCGGTCCCGGCCACGGACTCACCCTCAATGGTCAGCGTGACCAGGTAGGGCTGCGGCCGTGCATGCGTGTAGCTGTGCTTGACCTCAGTGGCGGTCACGCCTTCCGGGAGGTCCGCCGTCGCCGGCGTCGAGCCGTCGC
>CAYWBD010000308.1:0-10222 GCA_964456315.1 uncultured Thermoflexus sp. | reverse complement strand
TATTTGCGCGGCTTGCGTTTGGCGTCGAGCCGGGGTGCGTCGGGCCGGAGCTGGTGACCGTTCGGTTGCCCAGCCACGTCGTAGAGCGGGATCACCAGCACCGGCCCGGCGTCTGCCAGCTTGGCCTGCGCGCTATTGAAGGCGAGTTGCCGGAGTTCTGTCCGGCTCTCAGACGACCAGTAACCCCGCTGTGCGATCACCGCGTCTGAAATCCCGCGGGCCCGCAGCTTCGCCCGGTGGTCGTTGCAGAGCGCGCGTTCGTGCGAAAATGTACTCATTGGGGCGCTGACATCGCCCTTTCCGCGCCGCTACCGGGGCCAACCGGGGCGGCGCACTTGGTTAGGTGGCCTTGCCGCCGTCCGTGGGCTTGATCTCACCCGCCAAGAAAGCGGCGAAGGCGGTCCGTGGCACAACGTAGGTGTGGCCTATTCGCACACAAAACGCGCTGAAGGGATACGCTCCCGCCGCCGCCAAGCGGTAACCCTTCCGCTGACCGATCCCAAGTCTGAGCGAGGCTTCTCTCACACCACCCTCCAGCACGTCGCCTGCGGGCACCGTGTTCTCCAAGGCTTCGGTCTGTCGCCTCATGGGCCACCTCCAGCTTGCGAATGTCCGGCGTAGGCCATAAACTGCTCGTCGTTAACCCGGCTTGCCCACTACGGTACGCCCGGTGTCTAGGACTTAAATCCGGGCAATCGGACATATCATGACTAAAACAGCATGGTGGCCTGAGGCTAAGGCGCTCCGCTCCCAGGGCTACTCCTGGGAGGAAGTGGCTGAGGCGCTCTCAAACGGTGGCAAGCCCGTCGATGAGCGGACCCTGCGCCGGTGGGCGAAGGCTGAACAGGCGGCTGATTCTTTGGCCGCGGTGTCTTGGCCTCCGAGCCGACTCTGGCCCCAAGACTGGGACGGGACAGAAGTGGCTCGCAAGACGAGCTGGGAGCCACGACTCGCTGACCGCATTGCACGCGGCGCAGGCGCATCTCCAGCTCATGGTCGCCGGTGGCTGACCTGGTACTTCCGCCTGTGGGTGGAGACACTGGAAAGCCGGGAGGCGCCGGAGCCGTGGGCTGCGCTTCTGGCGGGCCTGCCAGTGCTGGCGGAGTGGCTCCAAGAGCCCGCGTGCACAAGGCTGGCAGAGGTCATTCGGCAACACACACCGTGGCGGATCGAGCAGAAAGTCAATGACGCGGACGAGCGGGCCGATGTATCCCGCATACCACCGCCCACAGAAGCGGACCGTGATGCGCGAGATCGCGCGATCAACGCCTTTCGTGCGGCGCGACGTCGTTTCGTGGTGGCTGCCCGCCCCCATATCGCAGCCATCCGGCGCCGCGTGGACAGCTTGAGCCTGGAAGTTCTCCTGAACATGCCCGGAGGTGGTCAGTCCGGGCCGTATGTGGCGCTCGCTGAGATTCTTGACCGCGCCAGCGAGAGGAACGCGTCCGAACCACAAATCGTAGATGAAGTGACGGGCTGGCCAACCGGCTACGGTTGGGCGGTCATCTCAGAACTGGGCAGTTGGCAGCTATTCGCAAAAATCTTCATGACCGAGCCACCGCAAGGGGGTATGGAATGAGCGGGCAAGGTACGATCACCGAAATCGAGAAGGGCAAGGTTTACAGGCTTTTCCTCAGCGCCGGTAAGGGGCCGGACGGGAAGTACGTCCGCATCACTGAAACAGTCCACGGCTCGTTCCGGGCTGCACAGAGCCGATTAGGGGCGGTTCGGAACAAGCTGGACACCGGCGCACACGTGGCGCGCAAGGCCGAGACGGTTGGGGACTTCATTGCACGATGGTGGCCAGCAAAGTCCGCGTCGTTGGCGCCTACGACGGCTCGCTGCTACCGCGACCTCATCGACGGCCACATACTCATGGCTATCGGCAACTGCCCCCTGCAACGGCTGACCGGGCAGGATATCTCAGCCATGCTGACGGCGATCATTAGCCGGGGCCACACGCCGCGGGCCGCTAGTACTCACGGCGTGCTCCGGATCATCTTGCGGTCTGCCGTGAAGATGGGGGCGCTCGGTCGCAACCCGATGGACGGCGTACCGCAACCCCGCCCACCCTACCGGGAGATGAAGATTCTCGCTCCAGCGGACTGGCGTCGAGTCCGCGATCACTTCACAAGCCGGGAGTCCCACTGGACGCCGTTCTTTACTCTTGCGATCACATCCGGGCTGCGCCGGAGCGAGTTGGCCGGGTTGCGATGGGGCGACCTAGACACGGAGTCGGGCATCCTCACAGTGCGCCGGGCCGTCCACAAGCTACAGCCGGGCGAGTTCATCGTCCGGGAGCCTAAGACGGCCAGATCACGTCGGGCCGTGGCGTTGGACCAGGGCACACTCTCCGTGCTCGCAACTCACCGGAAACAGGTCGATACGGTAGCTGGGATGTTCGGACGCTCCGTCCAACCTGCGGATTACATTTTCGCCAGCGCGGACGGAAACCCGTGGTCCCCCCAGGCAGCTAGCCGGGCGTGGCGCAAGCTCACGGCCTCACTCGGCATCCGCGGCGTGAGGTTTCACGACCTACGCCATTCCGCGGCGTCTCTGATGCTGGCCGCGGGCGTGCCCGTCCAGCTTGTTAGTGCCCGGCTCGGCCATGCTTCCGCGGGCTTCACGTTGACCGTCTACGCCCACGCGCTGCCCGGCGCGGAGGCAGAGGCCGCAGAGAAGTTGGCGGGTATCCTGAACGGCCCCCGGCGCGACCCTATGCCCGCGCTGCCAGCCGCGGCAGGCTAGCCGGATCGTGCAAATAATCGTGCAAATCACGCCGGGGGCAGCGCGAGATTGCCGCGCAGGAAGAGCCTGTCAACTACGATTGAGCGGAGTTCAACGGTGAGACATTGGCGGCGGAAGGCGGTACAATAGCAGCCAATCTCAGGGTGAGACTCTGGATCTGGGAACTCAGGTTCGAATCCTGGATCGCCAGCCAACCCAACGGCCCGTTCGTCTAGTGGCCAAGGACGCTGCCCTCTCAAGGCAGAGATCGCGGGTTCGAATCCCGCACGGGCTACCACGTTTCAGATTAAAGCCCCCCGGCCCGCCGGGGGGCTTTGTGTTTCCGCATGCGGGCCCCGGCGTGCGAGCATTGGTGAATCCCGCACGCTGGCGCCTGGGCTTACGTTCGGCCTGAGCTTGTCGAACGGCGACCGGCTTCCGCGACGGAGCTGAGACCCCACAACGTGATGCATGGCATGAGAAGAGCCGGATTTGGCCCGCCCCCTGGCGCAGGGCACGGCGCAACAGCGGACCCGCCGCGCCGCCGTCTTCGGGGCGGGACGCTGGGCCGCGTGCTCGGGCTGTACCGGCCCTACCGGGTGCCGCTGTTCACCGTCATCGGCATCGTGCTGGTCAGCGCGGGCCTCGGCATCATCACCCCGCTCCTGATCGCGCGGGTCATCGACGACGCGCTACCCACGGGCGACCGCCGCTTGCTCCTCACGCTGGTCGGGGCGATGATCGGCATCACCGCGTTCTCCGGCCTGCTCAACATGTGGCAGGGGTGGCTGAACGTGCGCGTCGGGCTGCTGGTAATGCAGGACCTGCGCGCCCGGCTGTATGCGCACCTGCAACGGCAGCCGCTGTCATTCTTCACCTCGACGCGCACCGGCGACATCCAGTCGCGCATCTCCAACGACGTCATGAACACCGAGGACGTGCTGTCGGACACGATCGCCAACGTCATCTCGAACCTGGCAGTCGTGCTGTCGTCTATCGTGGCGATGCTGATCATCTCTTGGCAGCTGTCGCTCGTGTCGCTGTTCATGGTGCCGGTGTTCTCGTTCTTCACCGTGCGGGTGGCGCGCCGGCGTCGCAGGCTCACCGGCGAGACGCAGAGGGCGCTGGCAGACCTGACTTCCCGCACCGGCGAGACGCTGTCTGTGTCCGGGGTGCTCCTGGCCAAGACGTTCGGGCGCGAGCGGGAGCAGGTGGAACGGTTCGAGCAGGATAACAAGCGGCTGACAGAGCTGTCAGTGCGCCAGCAAATGACGGGCCGGGCGTTCTTCATCGTCGTGCAGACGTTCTTCGGCATGGCGCCGGCAATCGTGTGGGCCATCGGCGGCTGGATGATTACCGGCGGGTCCACGACGGTGACGATCGGCGAGGTCGTGGCGTTCACGACCATCCAGGTGCGGGTGCTGTTCCCGCTGGCCGGGCTGCTCAACCGCGGCGTTGACGTGACGAGCGCGCTCGCCCTTTTCGACCGCATCTTCGAGTACATGGACCTGCGGCCGTCCATCCAGGACCCGGCGTCACCAGTGCGCATCGACCCGGCCCGCGTGCGCGGCGAGGTGGCGTTTGAGCATGTGTCGTTCAGCTATGCGGCGGCCACGACCGCCGTCATCCCCGAGGCCGCCTTCCCTCCCGCGGCCGCCGTCATTCCCGCGGAAGCGGGAATCCAGGGTCGTTCCGACTTAGCCTCTGCCCCTCACCCCAACCGTCTCCCCCGAGGGGAGAGGGGAGGGCTGTCGCCCAACGACAACCGCCCCTCGAATGGCGAGTTCTCGCTTGAGGACGTGGACTTCGTCGCGCCAGCCGGGAAACTCACCGCTCTCGTGGGCCCGAGCGGTTCCGGGAAGACGACTGTCGGCTACCTGCTCTCACGCCTCTATGACGTGCAGGCCGGGGCAGTGAGGATCGACGGCGTGGACGTGCGCCAACTGGCCGTCGAGGACCTGAACAGGACCATCGGCGTCGTGACCCAGGACACGTTCCTGTTCCACGCCAGCATCCGGGAGAACCTGCTCTACGGGAGGCCGTCGGCGGGCGAGCAGGAGATGGTGGAGGCGGCGAAGGCGGCGCAGATACACGGCATGGTCGCCGCGCTGCCCGGCGGGTACGACACGGTGGTCGGCGAGCGCGGCTACCGGCTGTCTGGCGGCGAACGCCAGCGTGTGGCTATCGCTCGAGTGCTCCTGGCGGACCCGCGCATCCTGTTGCTGGACGAGGCGACGAGCTCGCTGGACACCCTGTCCGAGCGGCTGATCCAACAGGCGCTGACGCGCCTCATGGCCGGGCGGACGACCCTTGCCATCGCGCACCGGCTGTCGACCGTCATCGCTGCGGACCAGATCATTGTCATGGACGGCGGCCGCGTCGTGGAGCGCGGCCGCCACGACGAACTGCTGGCTCGCTCCGGCCTGTACCGGCGGCTGTACGAGGAGCAGTTTCAGACCGTGACGATCTGAGCGGCGAATGGGGACATGCCGGATCTTGCGGGCGAGGCGCGCCGGAAGTTTTCCCGGTCGTACCGGAGGACCGCCCGACTCAGCGGCTCGGTAGTTAGACGGCATCCAGACTATTTCATCCTGAACTCGTTTCAGGATCTGATTCTGAGTTCAACAGCACAATCCCTGGATGGCCTCTGGTATTACAATGTCTTACATGAGAGCCCCCACCGTTACCATCCGCCTGGATGCCGAACTCCAGCGTGAGCTAGATCAACTGTGCCGTCAGCTCGGGCGCAGCCGCAGCGACGTGGTACGGGACGCTCTTCGACGCCAGTTGGCTCGGCTCCGCTTTGAACGCTCGCGCCGGGCATTGCTCCCGCTGGCAGAAGCCCAGGGAATTTTGACGGACGAGGATGTGTTCGCCGTCGTCTCGTGAAGATTTTCCTGGACACCAATGTGCTGGTCAGCGCGTACACGGCCCGCGGCATCAGCGCTGACCTGGTGCGCCGCATCCTCGCCGAGCACGACCTCGTCACTGGGGAGGTCAACCTCGAAGAGTTGCGCCGTGTCCTGAGGCACCGCTTTCGCGCTCCGACCGAGGTGGTCGAGGCTATCGAGGCAGCCCTGCGCGCCGGGACCGTGGTGCCGCGGCCCGCGAAGCCGTCTGCGCTGCCTGTGCGTGATGCTGCCGACCGTTGGGTGCTCGCGTCTGCCATCGAATCGGGGGCCGACATGCTGGTAACAGGCGACCAGGACCTGCTTGCCGTGGCAGACGTTTCCCCGATATCGATAGTCGACCCGAGGGGCTGCTGGGAGCGACTGCGGACTGGGTCACGGTAGCGATGTCATTCTCAACCGGGCTTCTGAAACGACAGAGAAATGCCCGGCCCAGTCTGTCCGGGACTGTAGCGTCCGTAGTACCGACTCGACAGCGTTCGCTGGACTGGAGGATTCCAGCCTGAAAAGCACGACTCCGACCGCCGCGGGCAACCGTTGGCGGAACGCCAGCTCCCCAAAATCTTTGTCGAACGTCACGATGAGGCGGCCATCCGCCTGAGCGCTCTGGAGAATGGCCGAGTCGCTTCTGCTGGGCATGTCCTCTGCTGCCCAGACGACATCGTGACCCGCCTGGCGCAGGGCCGCGACAATGTTTCCGGCGACGTTTTCGTCCGCCAGGATGCGTCGCGCCACGTCAGACCGTCAGGTCGTAGACCTTCTCGGCGTGCAAGACGGCGCTGGCGTAGCTTAGGCAAGCCCTAATGTCATCGTGGGACAGGCGCGGGTAGTTCTTCAGGATCTCCTCTTCTGTCCACCCTTGCGCGAGGAGGTCCACGACAAACTCAACCGCGAGGCGGGTGCCTTTGACTACTGGCTTCCCTACCAGCACGTCCGGGTTCACTTCGATGCGATTTTTCCAGTCCATGTCACCAACCTTGCTGCGGAGCAGGCCCCATTTGAGCGCCAACGGCGTTGCGCAGCCTCAACGTTCATGTTAGTCCACCCTGATGACTGCCTGAACGTACTCATGGTTCGATTGACGTGCGCTGCGTGTGTTTCACAGCCTGTAGTACTTGACCGCGTTGTCATGGAAGAGTTTTTGGCGGTCTGAGGCGGGCAGCTTCGATGTGATGTCGTCGTAGGCGTGCCAGACCTGCGCGTAGCTGGAAGTCAGGCTGTCCACGGGGAAGTTGGAGGCGAACATGCAGCGGGCTGCGCCGAAGATGGCGATGGTCTCCTCGACCAGCGGGCGGATGAACTCGGTGGTCCAGCCGCGGTGGGCCATGCCCAGGGCCGATATCTTGCAGGCCACTTGTGGCCGGGCCGCAAGCGCAGTCATGCCCTCGCGCCACTGCCGCAACGCCGCGGCGTCGCGGGCGTAGGGCAGGCCGGTGTGGTTCAGCACCACGCGCACATCCGGGATGTCGCCGGTGAGGCGCGCCGCAGCCTCCAGCTGCCACGGCCACAGCTGCATGTCGAAAGAGCCGTCGAACCTCGACAGCAGCCTGTAGCCGGCCCGCCACTGTTTGTCGGCCATGAGGTCGCCGCGTGGCGTGAAGTTCAGGCGCGCGTTGTCCCGCGAGTGGTTCAGCATGTGTCGGATGCCGCGCCAGTTCTTGTGCTGCGCGTGGCGTGCCAGCGTGTCCTCGACACGCGGGTCCGCCAGGTCGGCGAATGCCACGATGCCGTTGGGCATGCCCTTAGCGCCGGTCGAGTCTGCGACCCTCTGCAGCCAGACGGTCTCGCCGACAGGGTCGGCGTCGTGGTCCCACTCGGCCTGCACGTGGACCGACTTCACGAGCTCCCACCCCTTTGGCAGCGACGCGGCGTCGGCCTGGAAGTTGGCGATCAGATACGACCGGCGGATCTTCGAGTAGTCGCCTGCGAAGTGGCCGACGTCGCGCTTGAGCCACGGGTAGGAGTTGTGCTCCAGGTCCCACAGGTGGTGGTGGGTGTCGATGATTTTCAAGTCGAGGCCTCGGATTGGACTTGGGCAGGGGCGAAGACGTTGCGCGCAGCCGCTGATGGGCGTAATTTACCGCAGGCACGTCGCCGACGCGCATTCAGGACAATTGGGTCTTCAGTAACGCCGACACCTCCCGGAAAGGGAGACGGCACGAATGGAAGTCACGATGGCAGCAAGACAACCTCTGAAGCCGGTGATGCTGGTGCGCCCGCCACTGGCGATGCTCGACGACCAGGGTTTCTGGGATGAGCTCAAGGACGCCGGGATAGACACGATCGCCATCCAGTGGCTGGCGTTGCAGGAAACGTCCGCGGCCGGCGGCGGAGCGCCCAAAATAGTGAAGGACGAGGACCACCACGAAAGGGCCCTCAAGGCGGCGGGCGGGCGAGAGGCGCGGGCCATGCCAGCGGGCGCGTTCCGGCCTAGTGCAAAGCTCTTCGAGGGCATGAAAGTATGGTCGCCGCCCGAGATGCCCGACTCAGTGAAGGACCAGGCGCAGCGGCTCAAGTCGTCCCTGGAGCGCGCGAAGTCGCGGGGCTTCACGCTGTGGTGCATGGACGACAAGGGCTACTTCCGCATCGGCGGCACGGGCACGGGCCGGCCAGCGCCTGCTGCGGTAAGCGTGTGCGACCCCGAGACGTCCGTATACACAGGCGCCCGCGTCGCCGACGAGGCCGCCAACTTCCCCATGTTCTCGGCAGTCGTGCTCGACGGGCCGGACTTCAAGTGGGACATAAAGCCGGGCTCGCGGGACGATATCGCTGTCGAGAACTTCGACGACCCGCACCAGCGCAAGTTCGCGCAGTCAATCGGCCTCTCGGTCGAGCGCGTCACCGAGGGCCGGGACCGGTTCGTGGCTCGGCTAAAGTCGCTCAAGCCGGCGGTGGTGGACGACATCGTGGCGAACCAGTCACGCGGCGGGTCTGCCTGGCACTGGTGGACCGAGGACACGGCGGTGGCGGACTGGCTGCGCTACCGGCACGCCGTTGTCGAGTGGTCGCTGCGGGCGACAGTCGGCGAGATCAGGAAGCGAGCGCCGCAGCTGAAGGTCGGCACGTCGTCCCGCGTCCCGGCCATGACCATCATGAACGGGCACAATTTGCGCCGTGAGCGCACGTTCACTGATTTCCAGCTGCCCAAGGAGTACTGGTGGCTGGCCGTGGCCGGCATCCGCGGCACCATCCAGAACTGGGTGTCAACGATCGTCGACTGGAATGCCGGGATGTCCGAGGAGCAGGCGTGCCGGTGGTTTTCTGCGGCGTTCGACATTGCGCTGCCTGCCGACTACCCGCCATCGGCGTACGGCCAGGAAGCGACCAAGTCCTGGTATGAGACGACGGTGCGGGACCAGACCAGGAAGATGATCTCATCGGTCGGCGGTGTCGACAGGTTCGTGCCGTTTGTGGGCCTCGAGCACTTCAACCTGGGCTGGATGCCTGCGAGCGAGCTGCGCGGCGTGCTGGCCGAGATGCAGTCGCAGGGCGCGAAGCGGTACTGCTTCTACACTTACAACTCGATGACGCCGGACGTATGGAAAGTGATCACTGACTTCAGCCGGGGGTAGTCGGCGCCGGGGAGGCCCGAGCTGTGGCGAGGCCGCGGCGATGTCATTCTGAGGCCCGGAGCGCCGAACAATCCCGTTCGTGGGGCAGGTCTCCCAGTGAGCTAGATTCTTCGCTCCAGCCCTCCGGGCCTTCGTTCAGAATGACACAATCGGCGCGCTGCGCACATAGCAGCGACCCGACACGCGCTCATAGCAGGCTTGAAAGGGACAGCACAGACGTGGCAAAGCAAAGAGTGGCATTTCTGGTGCCGGCCAAGGGCATCTTCAGCCTCGAGCTGAAGATGGCCGCGTTCAAAGGCCTGGACGTCCAGATAGACAGGGTTGCCGTGTCGAGCCCAGGCGAGGCCATCGAGGCCGTGAAGGGGGCCGACATCGTGCTCGCCGCCCACGGTCCGGTGGACGCGCAGCTCATCGCGGCGATGGACAGGGCGCGGGCAATCTGCTCGTTCGGGCACGGCTTTGACCGGATTGACGACGGCGCGGCGACCGCGGCGGGGATCATCGTCACGAACACGGCCTACATCTGCAACTGGGAGGTGGCCAACCACGCCGCGGCGATGGTGCTGGCGCTCAACCGTAAGATCGTGCAGTATGACCGGGCGATGCGCGGCGGGGTGTGGGACAGGCCCGCCGGGAGGCCGATAAGCCCCCTCGACGGCGAGGTCGCTGGCCTGGTCGGGCTGGGCGCCATCGGCCGGTCCCTGGCGAAGCGACTGCAACCCTTCGGGCTCGTCGTCAAGGCTTACGACCCCTACGCGGAAGACTGGGTGTTCCGCGAGTACCAGGTGCAGCGCGTCGCCGGCCTGGAGGCTCTGCTGGGACAGTCAGACTATGTGTCCGTCCAGGTTCCGCTGAACAAGAAGACGCGCCACATGATCGGCGAGGCGCAGTTCAGGGCGATGAAGAAGACGGCGTCCTTCGTGAACTGCTGCCGCGGGGGAGTGCACGATGAAAAGGCGCTATACCGGGCCCTGAAAGAGGGGTGGATTGCAGCGGCCGGGTTGGACGTGTTCG
>CAYWBD010000307.1:0-29385 GCA_964456315.1 uncultured Thermoflexus sp. | reverse complement strand
CATCGCCGCGCTGGTCGGCGCTACCCGTCGCGGGTTCCGGTCTTGCCGCAACCCGCGTAGTTCCCGAGCAGCGTGATCGAGGAACCAAGTCACGTCGCCGCACTCGGCGAACGATCCCATGTGATAGCACGACTCCTGCAGAAGCTTTTCAGCGATGCGAAGCTTCAACTCCTTCTTGGCGTTGCCTAGATCTGTGAAATCCTGGATTCTGGGAACGGCCATAAAAAACTGCTTCGTGGATCGCAAAGAGCGTCCCCACTCTTTGGCGCAGTGCGCCTCAAACTCGTCGATTTCGGTGATCAAGTCGCCTTCCAAGTTACCGCCCGATTCCGCGCATCATGCCCATGAGGGCGCGTTTGCCGCCGGGCGTGGACAGCTTCTTCATCACCTTTTGCATCTGCGTGAACTGGTTCAAGAGCGCGTTCACCTGCGCGGGCGAAGTGCCGGACCCGTTGGCGATGCGCTTGCGGCGCGACCCGTTGATCAGCTTCGGCTCACGGCGCTCGCGCGGCGTCATGGAAAGGATGATCGCCTCGACCTGGAGGATCTTGCGGTCGTCGGTGTCCCGCAGCGCCTTGGCCGCCTTGAGGCCGCCCATGCCCGGCACCATGCCCAGGATGTCCGCCAGCGGCCCCATCTTCTTGATGGCCCGGAACTGCTCCAACAGGTCGTCGAGGTCGAACTGGTTCTTCTTGAGCTTCTGTTCGATCCTGCGGGCCTGGTCGGTGTCGAACTGGCCCTGCGCCTTCTCGATAAGCGTCTGCACATCGCCCATGCCCAGGATGCGAGAGGCGATGCGGTCCGGGAAGAACTCCTCGATGCCGTCCGGCTTCTCGCTGACGCCGATGAACTTCACGGGCAGGCCGGTCACGGCGCGCATGGACAGGGCCGCGCCACCGCGGGCGTCGCCGTCCATCTTGGTGATGATGGTCCCGGTGAGGCCGATGCGCCGGTGGAACTCCGAGCCGGACCGCACTGCGTCCTGCCCGGTCATGGCGTCTACGACCAGGAGCGACTCGACCGGGCCGGTGGCGTCGCGGACCTGCTCAAGCTCGGTCATGAGCTCGTCGTCTATGTGCAGGCGGCCACCGGTGTCCAGGATGAGCCAGAAGATGCCTTCAGCGCGGGCCTTTGCGACGGCGCGCTTTGCGACCTCGACCGCGGAGTTGCCTGCGGCGGGCTCGTGGTAGACAGGCACGTCTATCTGCTTGCCGAGCTGTACGAGCTGGTCTATGGCGGCGGGCCGGCGAAGGTCCAGCGCGGCGAGCATGACCGGCGGCGGGGCGCGGCGGTCGCTGCGGGCTTCGTGCTTGAGGCGGAGAGCGAGCTTGGCGGCCATGGTCGTCTTGCCGGAGCCCTGGAGGCCGACGAGCATGACGACGCTGGGCGGAGTGTCTGCACGACGAAGGCCCGCCACAGTGCGTACAGGGGTGCCTTCGCTCGCCGGGACATGGGCTGCTCCGCTCGCCCCGAGCTTGTCGAGGGGCCCCGTCCCGACCCGTCCCGACCCCTCACCCTGACCCTCTCCCGCAAGGGGAGAGGGAACGGACGCACTCCCTCCCTGACTCTCTCCCTGTGAGGGAGAGGGGGCTTCCCCGCTCAGCACCCTGACCAGCTCTGCGCTGACGAGCTTCACCACTGTCTGGCCCGGCGTCAGCGATGCGAACACCTTCTCGCTGACCGCCCGCTGGCGCACCGCGTCGACGAGCGCGCGGGCCACCTTGAAGTCAACGTCCGCCTCCAGCAGCGCCAGGCGGACCTCGCGCAGCGCCTCGTCCACATCCTGCTCCGATAGTTTCCCCTTGCCCGAGAGGCGCCCGAACGTGGCGGTCAGCTTTTCCGTCAGAGACTCAAACATCGGTCAAGTTTCGCACAGCGGGCGGTCAGGGCGAACTGCGCGGCGCGGACAAGAACCGGCTGTGTCAGGGGATTCAGGTCGCGGCGATGGACTTCAGTGCAGAAGAGACCGCCAGCCTTGCGCCGCTAACGGCCTGTACCGCGGCCGCGTCCCAGCCCGGAGCGACTTCGCGCAGCAATAATCCGCGGCCGTCGGGCAGCACGTCGATGACCGCGATGTCGGTGACGATCATGCTGACGCAGCGTCGCGCGGTGAGCGGGTAGGTGCACGCCTCGACGATCTTGGCAGCGTCGCCCTTCGCGGTATGCTCCATGGCGATGATGACGCGCCGGGTGTTGGCGGCCAGGTCCATCGCGCCGCCGATGGAGCCGATGCCGCGCTGCGGGACCATCCAGTTCGCCAGGTCGCCCTCCCGGGACACCTGTAGCGCGCCCAGCACGGTCACGTCTATGTGGCCGCCGCGGATCATGGCGAACGCGGTCATGGAGTCGAAGAACGCCATGCCGGGCACGCGCCGCGGGAACTTCCCGCCGGCGTCCATGACATCGGGGTCGCCCTCGCCGTCGGGGTAGTGCTCACCGAAGCCCATGACGCCGTTCTCGGCCATGTAGCGCACCTCGACGCCGGGCGGCACAAAGTTGGCGCAGAGGGCGGGGATGCCGATGCCGAGGTTCACGACGGCGCCGTCGGGCAGTTCCCGCGCCACGCGGCGGGCGATGTCGTTGCGGGTGAGGCGCGGCGCGGGGTCAGGCATGGGTCGGGCTTTTGGCTGCGGCCGAGATGACAGGGGAGACGCGCATGATGTCATTCTGAGTCCCGGAGCACAGCGGAGGGACGAAGAATCTCTTCCCGTACAGTCGTCCGGAGGACACAGTCAAACACGAACGAGATTCTTCGCTCCGGCCATTCGGGCCTCCGCTCAGAATGACATGGGGGCCTTGTCGGACGCACACAAGATGACTCACGGCAACGGGTCCCCGGGTTCGCGGGCCACGATGCGGTCCACGAACACGCCCGGCGTGCCGACGCGCTCGGGGTCTATGCCGCCCGGCGCCACGACCTCGTCCACCTCTGCGATGACCACCCTGGCCGCGGTCGCCATCGCCGGGTTGAAGGCGCGCGACGTGCCCACGTACATCAGGTTGCCGTGCGTGTCGGCGACCTTTGCGCGGATGAGCGCGTAGTCGGCGTGCAGGGCGTGCTCCAGCAGGTGCTCGCGGCCGTCGAACACGCGCACCTCCTTGCCGTCTGCGACCGGCGTGCCCGCGCCGGTGGGCGTGTAGAAGGCCGGTATGCCCGCGCCGGCTGCGCGGATGCGCTCGATGAGGGTGCCCTGCGGCACGATCACGACCTCCGCCCTGCCGGCGCGCCAGGCCTGCTCGATCTCCGACTGCGGGTTCGTCGTGCCGGGCACTGGGAACGAGCAGATGATCTTCTTTGCCTGCCCGCTGGCGAAGAACATGCCCTGGTCGACGGGGTCCATGCCCTTCGGCCAGCCGTAGCCGGTGACCTTCGAGATGCCGGCTACGTTGCCGATGAGTGTGAGGTCACGCACGCCGTGGTCGCGCAGTGCGAGCATGAGGCGCGTGGGCTGGCCGCCGGCGCCGCCGAAGCCGCCGATCATGACCGTTGCGCCGCTGGGGATATCGGCGACGGCGTCCTTGAAACTCTTGACAACCTTGTTCTTGGGCACGGGGGACGATGATAGCGGAGGCGGGCGGCCGTCATTGAGGCAAGTTTGGTGGACAATACGCCTACCGTGACATCTTCCCCAGGGAGCCACGCCATGCCGTTCACGCTGATCGCCCACCGGGGCTATTCGTCCGAGGCGCCGGAGAACACACTCGAGGCCTTTGACCTGGCGGTCGAAAATGGCTTCAACAACTTCGAGCTGGACGTGCAGCTGTCCCGCGACGGCGTGCCGGTGGTGATACACGATGACACGGTGGACCGCACGACGAACGGGCACGGCCGCGTCGATGGCCTGACAGTCGCCGAGATCAAGTCGCTCGACGCCGGGGCGTGGTTCAACGGCGGCCCCGACGGCGTGGGCCGGCGCGGCTATGGCGCATACGCCGGGGCCCGGGTGCCTGCGCTGTCGGAGGTCCTGGAACGCTACAAGGGCCGGGTGCACATCCACCTGGAACTGAAGTCGTTCGAGCAGGAGCTGCCGGCAAAGGTGGCCGACGCCCTCAAGAAGGCCGGCTACGTGAACGCCCGCGGCGAGCATGCGCTCAGCCCGCCCGGCGTCACCATCAGCGCGTTTTTCCCGCAACAGCTGCACAGGTCACGGCGGGCGCTCTCCGGCATCACGCACGGGTGGCTGCTGGAAAGGATCACGCTCGTGGACATTGCGCTGCTGGCGCAGATGGGGTTCTACTCGGTGCCCGGGCTGGGCGGCATCTACCCGCGGGCCACCACGGTCACCAAAGATGAGGTGGACTGGGCGAGGCAGGCGGGGCTGGTCGTGCGCGCCTGGGGCGTGTCCGATGGGGCGGGCCTGCGCCGTGCACACGACTCCGGCGCGCTGGGCACTACTGTCGACTGGCCAGGCCGCGCAAAGAAGCTGCTGGGACTGTGACGAATCGGACTACTTGGGAACCCGTTCGACCCACACCCGCGCCCACCTCCGGTGGGCACCCGTCTCCCTCCCAAGGAGAGGGGAAGAGGACAAACATGATCGTTGACACGCACGTCCACGTCTGGGAGATGCCGCCTAAGGCGCCCATCGGCCCGACTGCGCCTGACTGGACCTCGCTGCCGGACGAGCCCGGCACAGCCGAAGAGCTCCTCGAGGACATGGACGCCAACGCTGTCGACCGCGCGGTGCTTGTCCAGACATCGTGGTCGACGTGGAATAACAGCTACGTCGCGGACTCCGCGCGGGCGCACCCGGACCGCTTCGTCGCCATGGGAATGGTGGACCCGCTCGACCCCGCCAACGCCGTCATTGCGCGCTACTGGATGGAGGAGCGTGGCATGGCCGGGTTCCGCTTCCACCCTGCGTACTATCACCCTCCAGAGGGCCAGCAGACCACGACTGCCCTGACGCGCGCCGGGTACCCGGGCGGCGTGGACATCCTGACGCTGCACTGTAACGAGCCGATGTGGGACGCGCTGTCGGAGCTGCGGGCGGTCGTGCAAGTCCATAACCGGCCCGACGACGCCCACCAGCTGGACGCAGTCGCAGCACGGTACCCGCGCATCACGTGGCTCATAGACCACATGATGTACCCGCTCGTGGAATGGGCGCCGGACTACGTGCCGTACCTGCCAGTGTTGGCATTGGCGGAGCACAAGAACGTCTACATCAAGATCTCCGACGTGCATGGGCGGTCGAAACAGCCGTACCCGTACACCGACATGCACGGCATCGTCAGACGCATCGTCTCCGCGTTCGGGGCAAACCGCTGCATGTGGGGGACGGGGTACCCGGGGCAGAAGCAGCAACTCAAGGCCAAGTGGCCCCTGCTCGCCGACGAGTTGCGCCTGGTCCGGGAGGGGTTCGACCTCCTGAGCGATTCTGACCGCCGCAAAGTGCTCGGCGAGAACGCGCGCCGTGTTTGGAAGCTGTGACGGTTTGACGTGGGAAAGGACCGCAGGCCCGTCGTGCTAGAGTCTGAATAGCTATCAGGAGCGGTCCGGTGAAGTTCTACAGCTTCGAAATCATCATTGAGAAAGAAGCCCAAGACGAGGGCTACTTCGCCTACAGCCCCACGCTGCCCGGTTGTTTTGGCAATGGGAAGACTATTGAAGACGCCAAGCTCAGCATGCGCAAAGCGGTCGAGCAGCACGTCCAGGTGCTGCTCGCGCATGGCCGGAAGGTGCCACAGAACAAGAAACTCGTACATGTCGAGGAACTAACGCTCGGAGTGCCCTGATTCCTCGCATGCCGCAAGTCAGCGGTCGCGAACTCGTCCGCTTTCTCAAGTCCCAGGGGTTTGTGGTAGACCGGCAGTCGGGGAGCCATCTGACCATGTGGCACGCCGGCCGGCTCACAGCTGTCACTGTGCCGGTGCACCCCGGTATGGATATTGGCCGGGGTCTGGCCCTGCAAATCCTCAAGGATGCCGGATACACCGCTGAGGACTATCTCCGCCTGAGATAGCGGCCTGTTGGCGTTGCCCCAAGCCGTTGAATCCGGCGTCTGGCGGTTCCCGTAGTAACGACCGCGACAGGGAGTCTGCCGCGGCCAGGGGTGTGCGCGGTCGCCCGGATCCGGAGGGACACACGCATGCGATCACTTTTTGGCGCCTGGAAATGGCGGCTAGTGGGCCTGTCTGCCGGCCTCGTGGCAGGGCTAGTCATCAGCTTTGCTTTGACCGGCGGTTTTGCTGCCGGTCAGCCCGCGAGCGCGGATGACGATGACGAAGATGAAGCGGCCACCGTCTTGAAGTGGGACACCATGACAGGCAACCGCGCGCCGTTCTTGGGCGCGCCCGGCGCCATCCGCGGCGTTAACGCAGCCGGCGCGCCGTGGGTAGTTGACAGCGCAGAAGGCAAGCTGAAGTCCGACGGGTCGCTCAAGATCGAGGTCGATGGCCTGGTCCTGGCGACTACTGGCGTTAACCCGTCGGCAGTTTTCAGGGCGCGCGTCAGCTGCCTCTCGATTGATGCCAGCAACGCGATGACCACCGTGAACTTGCTGACCGACGCCTTCCCGGCCACGCCGTCAGGAGACGCGAAGATCAAGGCCAAGGTGGCCCTGCCCAGCCCGTGCATCGCGCCGATCGTCTTCGTGACGAGCAACACGGGCAGCTGGTTCCTGTCCACCGGGGCAGACTAGGCGGCCGGAGACGGCAAGCGCGGAAGCGCCATGTCATCCTGAGGGCCGCAGGCCCGAAGGATCTAGGTCGAACAGCGACGCGTCACGGTTGTGGCGATGTCAGGCATGACGTGACGGCCGCGTGGCTGTCTGATCTAGATTCTTCGCTGCGGCCCTCCGGGCCTCCGCTCAGAATGACATTGCGGTGTGTTGACGCGCACGCCCGCGGGCCTCATAAAGACTCCGTCGGGCGTGTGCGTCATGTCGCGCCTGGCATGTCACTCTGAACGGAGGGCCGGAGGCCGCAGTGAAGAATCTCTTTCTGCGCGCGGCGCGGCTTGCGCTTTGCTAGACCTGAAAATCACCGGCGGGGAGATAATCGACGGCACGGGCAGCCCTGGCTACTCCGGGACGGTGCTCGTCGAGGGGGACACGCTCCACATCCACCGCGGAGATGCGTCCGGCATCCAGGCCGCCCGTGAGATAAACGCCTCGGGCCATGTCGTCTGTCCGGGCTTCATAGACCTGCACTCCCACGGCGGGCTCACCCTCCTGCGGGAGCCGGAGCACCTGCCCAAAGTGCGCCAGGGCGTCACGACCGAGCTTATTGGCATAGACGGCAACTCTGTCGCGCCGTTCAAGACGCAGGCAGAGCTGCACCGCTTCATCGAGCTCGACTGCGGCCTGAACGATTGGCCGCCCATGCCCGCAGACTGGCTCACGGTCGCGGAGCTGCTGCGCAAGTACGACGGCCGCGGGTCGGTCAACGTCGCCTACATCCTGGGCAACTCGCCGGTGCGCATCTGGGGCGTGGGGTGGGACAACCGCCCGGCGACGCGGGCCGAGACCGCCGACATGCAGGCGGTCGTGCGTGAGGCCATGGAAGAGGGCGCCTGGGGACTGTCGACGGGCCTTGACTACCCGCCCGGTTCGTTTGCAGACACCGCGGAGTTGGTAGCCCTGTGCCAGACGACGGCGCGCCTCGGCGGGTTCTACCACACGCACACCCGCGCCAGCCTGCTCAAGACCGGCCTGCTGGCGCCGTGGGAAGAGGCGGTCGAGATCGGCCGCCAGTCCGGCATAGGCGTGCACCTGACGCACTACCGGCAGGGGCAGCAGGGAGTGGGTTCGCACCTCGATTACATAGGCCTGGTCGAGCGCTCCCGTGATGAGGGGCTGGACGTCACGTTCGACTGCTACACGTACCCGTACTCGGGCACACGGGTGACGATCATGCTGCCGCAGTGGGCCATGGACGGGGGCCCGGAGCGGCTAAAGCGCGCCCTGCGCGACCTCCGTGACCGTGACCGGATGCGACGTGACATGGAGCGGGGCGAGCTTGGGTACGAGTACCGCGCCGCGGTCCCTGAGGCTCCCGAAGGGCCGCAAAGCGCCAGACTTGCCGCAGGTGGCTCGAAGCGGTCGGCCCTTCGGGAGCCTCAGGGACCGCCGCATGGCGCAGGTGGCTCGAAGGGGTCGGCCCTTCGAGAGCCTCAGGGACCGAGCGCCACTCGCCTTGAGCCCGTCGAAGGGCCCCGTCGTCGCTTCGAGGAGAACTGGCTCACAAACTTCAAGCTGCCGCACAACAAGCAGCACGAGGGCCACTCGATCGCCGAGGTCGCCAACGCGCTGGGCAAGGACCCGTACGACGCGCTCTTCGACCTGCTCGCCGAGGAGGGCCTGGGCATCTCGACAGTCGGCCTCGGCACGAACGCGCACACGCTGCCTGCGTTTGTGGCGCACCCGTACGGGATGGTCGCCTCAGACGCCATCCTCTTCGGCGACATGCCCAACCCGCGCACGTACGGCTGCTTCCCGGTAGTGCTCGCCGAGTTTGTGCGGGCTGAGAAGCACCTGCGGCTGCCAGAGGCGGTGCGCAAGATGACCTCGTTCCCGGCGCAGCGGCTGGGCCTGCCGGACCGGGGCGTGCTGCGAGACGGTTTTAAGGCGGACGTCGTGATATTCGACAAACACACAGTGAAGACGCGTGCGAGCAAGGCGGACCCGAAGGTCTACCCGGAGGGCATCCCGTACGTCATCGTCAACGGCAAGGTGGTCATAGACCAGGGCCGCCACACGGGCGTGTTCCCGGGCAGGGGGCTACGACGAGGGCGCTCCGCTACTTAGGCGGCGTCCCCTCTCCCTGGGTGGGAGAGGGCGGGGTGAGGGTCGAAGTCCTGCTAGTGGCGGGGGCGCTCGACAGGCTCAGGACGAACGGGGGTAGAACACGCTGCCTGACCTGATCGAAGTCAACGCACGCCCTGCCGTGCTGAGGTTCAGCCACGCTACCCGGAGTTGGGTTGTCCGTGTCGGCTGCATGGTTCTGTCAGCAGGTCTCCTGGCGTTTCCTGTAGCCTGCCAATCGTCAACTGACAGGCTGCCCAGAGATATTAGTTTCGCCTATTTACGCGGCAGGACACTTGTCATCGTCGACAATGGAGTTGAACGTAACGTTATTGGTCAGAAGCGAGACATGTGGGATCTGACCGCGAACGCATCCGGAACCGTGCTCGCGCTCACAGAGCCGTTCCTCGATAGTCAGATACACATCATCAACGCCGATGGCACGAATGAGAAACTAGTCACACGCGAACGGACTCTTATCGACGGGATAGCGTTTTCGCCAGATGGCTCTCAGCTGGCCTATGCGGCGAAGCGACCAGGCAGAGACCTTGCGTACGATCTCTACATTGCTGATCTTGGCACCTTCGAAGCACGCCTTGTACTACGGGCCGCCTATGCTGACCATGCGCCAGTTTGGTCGCCTGACGGCAAGACGCTTGCGTTTCGAAGACGAGTGCCTCATCCCGACGGGGTCACATCCTTGGCCAGTGACTTATGTGTGGTAAACATCGACGGCAGTGGCCTTCGATGCCTAACCGACACCGCGGGTAGTCGAGAGTTTGCGATATACTCGAATTGGCCTATACCACTGACTCAGCACCCCACCAGGTGTGGTGTCTGTTAACCGTCCGAACGCTGTGGCTGCCTCTACCTGTAGCGGTCTGCTGAGGCAGTGGTATAGGCCAATACTCGAATCCCATCTGGTCTGCCGATGGATCCGCGATAGTAGTTGGAAAGATCACGGACGCCGGTACCACAACGTATTTGGTGCAAGCCGCGACGGGCGACACGAGTGTATTATCATCGAAGTTTGTATATGATTGGTCTCCGAATGGCAAGGAATTGCTCGTCGACTGCGGCTCGCCCATGAGGCCCACATTCTGTATCGTCAACATAAGTGGTGCGGGCATGCGGATCTTGGCTGACGGCGGCTTGGGAGTTGGACGCTGGTCGCCGGATGGCAAGCGAGTGCTCTTCGACTGCGGAGTGCCGCTGACGTCTACTGCCATTTGCCTTGCCGACTCGAGTGATGGTGACGTTAAGAGACTGGTCAAGGGTGGATTCAAAGTCGACAACAGAGTCGATTATTGGGTCTGGCTACGCTAGACCGCTAAGAATCAGGGGTACAGTGCGCGTATGCAGCCGTTGCTGGGGTTCCGCAAAGCTGCCAGCTACACTAGAATGGTGTCCATGGGCGGTTAGCTCAGCTGGTTAGAGCGCAGCGTTGACATCGCTGAGGTCAGAGGTTCGAGCCCTCTACTGCCCACCATCCACCCACCCGCCTCCCGCCGGGATGTCTTATGCACGCCGAGTCGAAGCTGATAGCCCGCCTTCGCAGCCGGTACGTTTCGGCGTCGCCCCGCTGCGCGCCCGCCTATCCGCAAGGCTTCTGGCGAGACATCGCGCCCCCCCGCGGCGCGCCTGCGAACACGCAGACTTTCAGGCGAGACAACGTGTCGCCGGCCGGCTGCGCGCCCGCCTATCCACAAGGCTTCTGGCGCAACGTGTCGCCGGTCGGCTGCGCGCCTGTTAACCCGCAGGCCTCCTGGCGAGGCATCGCGACATCGCCGCACGGCCTGTCCCGCCGCGACCCCCAGCCGCGCCCGCGGGTGCGCTGGACCATAACTCCCAGGGCGCGCCCCTGCTGCTAGGGGACGCGCCTTTCCAGACTGTCTCGTAGCGCCTTCCTGCCAGGCCCGCGCTCCGACGCACCGTTCGCCGCATGCTCGCGCGTTGCACGACGGCCGCCCGCCAACTCGTTCCGACATGTCTCTTGGAGGACCACCCCCATGCCAGTCCATACAAGGCCCAGTCCGCAGCTCGAAGACCTGCGCAAGCGCATGCGCCACTCCGCCGCGCACGTGCTCGCCGAGGCAGTGGTCTCGGTGTTCCCGGGCGCAAAGCTCACCATCGGCCCGCCCACGGACGACGGTTTCTACTACGACTTCGAGGTCGCACGCCCGTTCACGCCTGAAGACCTGACGCAGGTCGCGGCGCTGATGCGCAAGTCTGTCGCCGCAAACCACCCGTTCATTGAGCGGGAGGTCAGCCGGGACGAGGCGCGCGGCCTTGTTGTCGGCAACCGCTACAAGCTGGAGATCATCGACGGCATCGCCGAGGGCGAGCGCGTCACGTTCACGCGCCACGCCTCGTTCGAGGACCTCTGTCGCGGCGGCCACCTTGCGTCCACGGGCGAGATCAAGGCCTTCAAGCTGCTCTCGTCGGCTGGCGCGTACTGGCGCGGCGACGAGCGCAACCCCATGCTCCAGCGCATCTACGGCACGGCGTTCGAGTCGCAGCAGGAGCTGGACGCGCACCTGAAGCGCATCGAGGAGGCCGAGAAGCGCGACCACCGCAAGCTGGGCCGCGAGCTGAAGCTTTTCTTCTTCGACCCGGTGGCCCCGGCCAGCCCGTTCTTCACGCCGCGCGGCTCGTACGTGGTCAACCGCCTCATTGAGTACGTGCGCGGCCTGTACGGGCGCTACGGCTACACGGAGGTCATCACGCCGCAGATCTTCTCGACGGACCTCTGGAAGCGCTCCGGCCACTACGACAACTACATCGAGCACATGTTCGTCATGGAGATCGATGAGCGCGAGTACGGCGTGAAGCCCATGAACTGCCCGGGCCACGCGCTCATCTTCGGCTCGGACACGCGCTCGTACCGCGACCTGCCGCTGCGGCTAGCGGACTTTGGCCGCCTGCACCGCTACGAGCGCTCAGGCGTGACGGTGGGCCTGACTCGCGTGCGCAGCTTCAGCCAGGACGACGCCCACATCTACTGCCGCCTGGACCAGGTCGGCGCAGAGGTGGGCGGGTTCATCAAGATGCTCAAGGAGAGCTACGCCGTCTTCGGGTTCGAGGAGGCGCACTACAAGCTGTCTCTGCGGCCTGAGAAGCGCATGGGCGCAGACGAGGCCTGGGACAAGTCCGAGGCCGCGCTGAACGCGGTCCTGACTGGGTTGGGCGTCGACTTCGAGACGGCCCCCGGCGAGGGCGCTTTTTATGGCCCGAAGATAGACATCTTTGTGCCCGACGCCATCGGCCGCGAGTGGCAGCTCGGGACGGTGCAGCTTGACTTCAACCAGGCGGAGCGCTTCGACCTTGAGTACCAGGCCGAAGACGGCACGCGGCAGCGCCCGGTGGTCATACACCGCGCCATGCTGGGGTCGCTGGAACGGTTCCTGGGCGTGCTGGTCGAGCACACGGCAGGCGCGCTGCCCGTGTGGCTGTCGCCGATGCACGCGGTCGTGGTGCCTATCTCAGACCGCCACAACGAGTACGCCGCGAAAGTCGCAGCACAACTGGCGTCGGCGGGGCTGCGCGTCGAGGTGAACGCTACCTCGGAGCGCATGCAGGCGAAGATCCGGGACGCGCAGCTGCTCAAGGTGCCGTACATGCTCGTCGTGGGTGACCGCGAGATGGAGGCCGGCGCCGCTGCTGTGCGCACGCGCACCGGAGAGAACCTGGGCGCGCTGGCGCTGGCAGACATCACCGCGAGGCTCAGCAAAGAGGCTGCCCTGCCGGGGTGAGGGCGGGGCCGGGGCCCTCGACAAGCTCGGGGCGAGCGGGCGGACGTGGCAGTTCGGCTCCGCTCGGGGCGAGCGAGCAGGGGCGTGCACGCTCTCTCGTTGGGAGAGGGCACGGCACGGGCCTTTCTCGCGTAACCCTCACGCCCGCGCGTTTGACTCTCGTGGGGGCCGATGCTAGGCTTCCGGCTCTACGAAAAGCGTCGGGTGTAGTTCGCAGGGAACCCATCGCGAACACCCCTTCAGTGGCACAGGCCGCGCAGATCAGCCACAGAGCGCGCACTGGCCGCCCCCCGCGGGGCGAGGCTGGCATTCTTGACCACTGGCGCCACCGGCGAAGTGACACTGAGCCGAGGCCTCGCCGATGTCTATCTGGACCGCACCGAGGCCAGCTTCATCGACGGCAAGGCCGGCGTCCTGGAATACCGCGGCTACTCGATCCACGACCTCGCCGAGCGGTCCACGTTCGAAGAGACCGCCTACCTCCTGCTCTACGGCAACCTCCCGGACCGCACGCAGCTGGCCGCATTCGACGCTGAGCTGAGGGCCTCCCGCGCTGTCCCGGCCCCGGTCTACGATGTCATCCGCGCTGTCCAGCACGCCCACCCCATGGACGTGCTCCGCACCGCGGTTTCCGCTTTGGCGGCTTTTGACCCGGACCGCGCCGACAACTCCGAGGCTGCGAATGTGCGCAAGGGGCTGCGACTGACCGCGCAGTTCCCGACCATCGTCATGGCGCACAACGCCATCCGGCACGAGCGCAAGCCTGTCGCACCGGACCCCAAGCTCGGGCACGCCGCCAACTTCCTATTTATGCTGACCGGCAAGGCGCCCAGCCCGGACACGGCGCGACTAATGGACAAGGACTTCATCCTCCACGCCGAGCACGGCGCCAACGCATCAGCTTTTGCCGCCCGCGTTGTCACAGGCACCAGCGCGGACCTCCACTCCTCCATGGTCTCCGCCATCGCCGCGCTCTCCGGGCCGGCGCACGGCGGCGCCGCGGAGGACGTCATGAAGATGGCGACGGAGATCGGCGACCCTGCGCGCGTCCCGCAGTACGTGAAGGACCTGAACGCGAAGGGCGAGCGCGTGACCGGGTTCGGACACCGCGTGTACAAGGTGGAGGACCCGCGGGCCCGCCACCTGCGCGAGGGCGTGAAGAAGCTGTCCGAGGAGCGCGGCGAGCCGCAGTGGTACGCCATCCTGGAGGCCGTCGTCGCGGCGATGCAGCCCTACGCCCGGCGCGGCGTGCACGTCAACGTAGACTTCTACGCCGGGGTGATCTACCACCTGCTCGGCGTCCCGCGGGACCTCTTTGTCCCGATCTTCGCGGTCGGCCGCGTCCCGGGGTGGACGGTGCAGATTGTCGAGCAGTTCCAGCACAACATCCTTATCAGGCCGCGGTTGCATTACGTGGGAAAGCGTGAGCAGAGCTACGTGCCGATCGCGGACCGCTAGGCAGCCGCATCAGCATCCCCTCTCCCCTTGAGGGAGAGGGTCAGGGTGAGGGGTCGGCGTCTGCACGGAACAGCCCTGAGTGGCTAACAGATCGGGGCCATTTACTCCCTGAGATGGCCACCGGAGAGCCTCCGGACTAGTCGGGCCCGGCAGCCTGCCCGGGGGTCAATGGCAGGCCGGAATACATAAGCAACACTGCGGGGTCAGCGCCGCCAGTCGGCGCAGGTCCGGGGGCCACGCCCGGCACGGGGGTCGAAGAATGCCCAAGAAACAGGTCAACGGCGTTGACCACAGCAAGCCTGCGGGCTGCGCCCACTTCTGGCGCATCGAGAGCCCGAACGGTCCGACCAGCCAGGGCCGCTGCAAGCACTGCGGCGCGGTCCAGGACTTCATGAACTCCATCCCGATCACCGGCTGGGAGCGCTCGACGCCGGAGACGCGCAAAGCCGCCGCGGCGAGGCGGCTGGCCTGACGGGCGCGGTTCGGGGCGGCGCGCAGTAGACCACCGATCACCCAGGTGCCGTTCGCCCCGAGCCGCCCACGCGCCCCCTCTTCCGCCGGGAGAGGGTGAAGGACGCGGCTCTGCTGGTGCGCCTGCCGCTCGCCCTGAGCTTGTCGAAGGGCCCCGGCGGCGGCCCGCCACCCACACCCTGAACCCTCTCCCTTGCAGGGAGAGGGGACAAGCAGTGTCCCTCACCCGCGCCCGCCTCCGTTGGGCGCCCCTCTCCCTCAAGGGGAGAGGGGACGAAGACGGGCACCCCTCTCCCTTGCAGAGAGCGGGGGCAACTGCTCACCGTCCCAGCACTTCGCGCATTTTCTTGCCGATGTAGGCCGGGGAGTCGACGACGTGCACGCCCGCCGCCTGCAGCGCCTTGACCTTCTCGGAGGCCAGCGCGGCCGACCCGGTGATGATGGCCCCGGCGTGGCCCATGCGCTTGCCCGCTGGCGCCGTCTGACCGACTATCGCCGCCACGACAGGCTTGCGTACCCGCGTCTTTATGAACTCAGCGGCGCGCTGCTCCCGCGTCCCGCCGATCTCGCCGATCATCACTATCACGTCCGTGTCCGGGTCGTCCTGGAACATGCCCAGCACATCGGTGAACGTCGTGCCGTGAAGCGGGTCGCCGCCAATGCCCACGCACGTGGACTCGCCCAGGCCGTGGGTGCTGAGCTGCGCCACGGCCTCGTAGGTGAGAGTGCCGGAGCGCGAGACGATGCCGATCCGTCCCGGCGTGACAATGTTGCCGGGGATGATCCCCACCTTGACTTTCGTGGCCGGCTGGATGACGCCGGGGCAGTTCGGGCCGATCAGGCGGCTCTTTTTGCCCTTCATGTAGGCCAGGACCTTCATCATGTCCAGGACGGGCACGCCTTCGGTGATGCAGACGATCAGGGCCAGGCCCGCGTCCACCTGCTCGGTGATGGCGTCTGCGGCGGCGGGGGCAGGCACGTAGATCACGCCGACGTTGGCGCCGGTCTCGCGCACCGCCTGCGCGACAGAGCTGAAGTACGGGACGCTGTCCTCAAACTTCTGGCCGTCGCGGCCTGGGTGTACGGCGGCGACCATGTTCGTGCCGTAGGCGCGGGCCCTGCTGGCCTGGAAAGCGCCGTCGCGCCCCAGTCCCTGCACCAGCAGCCGCGTGTCCTTCCCAACAAGGACTGTCATGACTGCCGCCTCCCCTCGCCCGTGCCCCGTGGGTGCCCGCCGTGGTCGCGGCCCGCGGAGCCGGAGGGTGTCCCAGCCACGCTCTTCGCAGGCGTGCCCGCGAGCATGGCCTTCAGCGCCTCGGCTGCGCCGGCCAGGTCAGGGGCCAGGCTGACCTTCAGCCCGGACTCGGATAGCACCTTCAGCCCTTCCTCGGCGTTGGTGCCTCGCATGGCGACCACCAGGGGCAGGTCAGAGCGCGTCGCCCGGGCGCCGGCGACTATGCCGCGCGCCGCGGCGTCGCAGCGCAGGATGCCCCCGAAGAGGTTGATCAAGATCGCCTTCACGTCAGGGTCGGCCACCAGGATGCGGTAGGCCTCTTCGACGCGTTTCTCGTCAGCGCTGCCGCCCACGTCCAGGAAGTTCGCCGGGTCTGCGCCCGCCCACTTGGTGATGTCCATGGTCGCCATGGCGAGGCCGGCGCCGTTGACCATGCAGCCGACGCGGCCGCCCTCCAGCTTCACGTAGGACAGCTCCGCGGCCGCGGCGCGTAGTTCGAGCGGCTCTTCCTGCTCCGGGTCGTGCAGGGCCTGGAGCTCAGGGTGGCGGAACAGGGCGTCGTCCTCGAGGACGACCTTGGCGTCCAGGGCGATGATTCTCGACTTGCCGTCCGGGCCGGTGGGTTTGGTCACGACCAGCGGGTTGATTTCCGCCAGCGAGCAGTCCTTCTCGACGTACAGCCTGTAGAGCCTGCCGATGAGGTCCGCGGTGGGCCTGACCAGCTCCGCGGGCACGCCCAGGGCCTGCGCCAGGTCGCGGGCCTTGTAGGGAGACAGCCCGATGAGCGGGTCGCCCGGCACGCGCATGATCTTGTCCGGGGTGCGGGCGGCGACCTCTTCGATCTCCACGCCGCCCTCGGTGCTGGCGATCACGACCGGCGCGCCGGCCTCGCCGTCGATGACCACAGCAAGATAAAGCTCGTCTGCGATGTCGGTCGCCGCGGCGACCAGGACCTTGCGCACGAGCACCCCGCCCGCCGGCGTCTGGTGCGTGACCAGCCTGTGGCCGAGCATCCCTGCTGCCGCGGCCTCGGCCTCTGCGGGCGTGGCGACGACTTTGACCCCGCCGGCCTTGCCCCTGCCTCCGGCGTGGACCTGGGCCTTGACGACAACCCTCCCGCCGAGTTGTTCGGCGACCTTGCGGGCGTCGGCAGCCGACGCGGCCACCTCGCCCGGCGGCGTCGGTATCCCGAACTGCTCCAGGAGTTGTTTGGCCTGGTACTCGTGAATCTTCAATGCAAAACCCTGGCGCGCATGGGTGACTGACGAATGGCGCGGACAGGGAATGCTAAAGGCGCGGGGTGGGAGTGTCCATTCTCAGCGCCGCGCGGGGGCCCAGGGGCGCGTACGGGCACGGCGTGCCTTGCCAGCGCCTGAAAGTCGCACGGCATGGCCCTGAACGGTGCCGTCGTTACAGGAGTTCACTTGCTCCGAGGGGCATTGTGCTCCTCACCCTCGCCTTCTCCCGGCGGCAGATGGGACAGCCTCCGCTCAAGCCGCGTTGGCGAGCACCTTGGTGTTCTCTGCCAGACCGATCCGCACTTGAAGGTCGCCGAGGTCGCTCGTGAACGTGACCAGGATCTGCTGGGGCACGGCCGTCGTTATCCGCGCGCCGCGAGGCTCGATGATCACCGGCGGGCTGATGTCGCAAGGGAACCCCGTTGCTGCAAGCTGGGTGGCGGCGTTGCCGGACACCATGTTGGCGATTTCGCCGAGGGCGGACAGTCCCATGCCGTCCCGCGGGTTCGCGCCGGGCCCGATCATCTTGGTGACGATAGCAAGGGCGGTGCCCTCACCGAAGCCGTAGAGCACGTTCCCCACAATCGACCCGCTCACGCCGATTATGGCTGTGATGTCTCCGACGGTGTGGCTGATGTCAACAGCCTGCGCGCTCTTGATCTTCAGGTCCAGGCCCAGCTCGACTTTCCAGACCTTCTGTACGGGCGCCAAAAACGGGTTGACGAACTCTTGTCTCATGTGTGACTGGCAAACCCCCGTGAGCCTGGCGCGCCGAGCGCAGCGCAAACGAACTGAGCAGCCCCCTACATGCCGGTAGCTACCCCCTCCGGTATGCGTGGCAGCTTCGTCGAGTCTAGTGACAAGTACGCAGCCCAGACATCGTGGAACACACCGACAGGGGTAGAGCCAATGGGCAACGCGCACTGTGAGGCCGCAGGCGTCAAAGACCGCCGACGTGGGCGCGTTGAGGCGTGCGCGATGGGGTAGCGCCGGAGACATCGGGACGCGGTCAGGTTGGCCGGCAGAGAGACCCTGCCGGCCCGGGGCCGTTGGTGTTGTGCTTCACTCACCGTCTGCCCGGAGGGCCGACGGCGCCTGGTCCTTGTTTGTCCCTGGACAGGGACGGAGGGTTTTGCCGCCCGGGCCCCGGAGGGGCCGGTGCGGGGATGGTCGTTTGCCGCGTCCCGATGGTCCGATGCGTGGCTTTGGTTCACCCCTCACCCCCGGCTTTCGCCGGGGCAGGCTCTTTGCCCTCTCCCTCAAGGGGAGAGGGGATGAGTTAGTGCAAGTACGAGTGTGTCCTGCTCAGGCGGCGCGGTCGCGCGAACTTGCTGCCGGAGCGTGTCTGCGGGCTTGCCGCCTCGCTGCCCCCGGAAGGCAACGGGACGGTAGGACCACAGATGCATTGACTGTAAAATAGAACGTGTGTGCTGGTATTGTCAACAAAGGGTGGCACGGCCAAGGGCGCTACTGCGGAAAATGCTGGACGGGTCCGGACTTCACCCTCACCCTGGCCCTCTCCCACTGGAGGGTCGTTCATAATTCCATGGCCCCGTTGCTGGGTCGTTCAACGTCGTGAAGACATTCCCTTGAGTCTCCCCACGACTTGCCTCAAATCGAGGTGGCTTGACTCCGGCCGCGTTGACCCGCTATACGGAGAAGTCGGCCCGGGCGCCTGGAGTTCCACATGATGAAAGAACAATTGTGCGACAGCAACACCCGGCCACAAAGTGATCGGCACCTCGCCGACATTGGCCAATTCAAGTGTGAGGCACCCTTTGTAGTAGGGATTCACTCCCGTCGCCGTCGCGATCACGAGACCGAGCCGGCCCCAACCAGATCGCCCGATTACATAGCCCCTCATATCACCTGGAAGCGCTAAGAATTCAAGCGTCGATCCCAAAATGAACTGACCAGGATGAAGCAGCGTTGACGAACCATATGGGATCCGAAATGTGCGATCTACTGTCACCTTGGCCGCCTCGAAGTTGGGATCCGCGGCGTCAAACTTGCTAACCTCTGAGCGTTCTTGAATTAAGAACCAGGATCCAAGTCGAAGGTCAATAGCCTCGCTGCCTTCTTTGATCTGTGATTCCGGCTCCAACAACGGTGTGACAATTAATCGTTCATGCTCAGGCACGTCGCCAAACAAGCGATTGCCCAGGGGCTGACCTGTTAACGGGGGGCCGGCGGCGGCTACACTGAAACCCCTCCGCAGTTCGGAGTCCTCTAGTGATTTGGTCATCAATCGTTGGAATCTGTTCATCGCGCTAGCGTCGAATGGCGAGTCGTTGCTCAAATGTGACTTAACATAGACTACCCACCCGGCGTTCAAGATGGACGGCAAATCAGCCGCATCAATCCTCCACGGTCGTTTCACGATCCTCTCAGTTGGCGGGATTCCGTTTAGCAACTTTTCAACGAGTTGAGGTACGTCGTGCTGAAATCGTGTACGTCGGAATTGGTGCTCGGCAGGAATGGTGCGCGTGACCTCTTGGATGACGGCGGACCGTGACCCGTCAATGGTGGCGCGGGCTGCGTCGGCCTCCAACTCAGCCTGCACGCTGGGTGCTGTGTCCAACAAGCTCTTCCACGGCGCCAACATAGACGCAAGCGCTGGCAGCGCTCTCTTGTCTCTCATGGACTTGTAGTTCATCCCACGGTCGTCCGACTGGATCAGAACACGCAGGGCGAAATCTAGTCTAAGCCGATCTGGTGGATGCGATTCCGTCGCTCGATCAATATCGCCACCAACAACTGCCATTTCCCCCATTGCGCACACGTATGCAGGACCCAGCAACACAACGCCCACTGCATCGCAATACAATTCTTCCAACCACTGTACGACGATCTTCTTGAGGCGGGCCCGCGTCCACAGCAGTTGTGCTTCTCTCATTTGGCTCAGAACGAGCTGGATTGGACGGGACGACCCGTCTGTCAGCCGTTCCACTGTCGGGAAGTCTCGGGCAGCGATATCAATCACATACTGTTCAGGAAGCACAGCAGTTGAGACCAATCGGTCCTCAGCACGATGCGCGACATATAACGCGTGGCCGATCTCGTGCGCTAAAATAGCGTGACATAATACGCCCCCGGGCGGAGCCGCTGCTACATCGACCTGGTGGAGTATCGGCGTCAAGCCCGATCGTACAAGAATTTCTTGAAGACCCATGAGCGCGAATTCATCTCGCAATGTTTGTCCGACCGGTAGAAGCGAGTAGTTTAGTTGACGGACCGAGTTAAAAATGAACTGGGATTCGCCTAGAAGCTTCTTTGCAATTCTTTCGATGGGCACCGTGACTTCAAACGGCGTCGCCGAACTGACTGCACCACCTAGGAGTGGAAGCCATTGGTTATCAATCGACATCAAGAAGGCATGAAACTTACTAGACGCTGCGAACAACTCTTCAATGGACGCCCCAGCTGCCGCGTCAAGCTCGATAGAACGTACTTGAAGCGACACATGGTCTACAGCCTCAAGCAACGCGCCTCGCAGTTGGCGTCCAACGTCGCTCGCAAAGTGCTCAGGTTGCAGCGAGTTGAGTTGTTTCGTCAACTCACTACAACGCCAGATGAGTTCGCCTACGAGAAGGCGAGACGAAGCATTTTCGGCCATGTGTGAGTAATCCGCGCGTCAGCCTTTCCCTCGGGTACTAAGATATAGTCATAGTGTCGTCCGTATCGCCGGGCGAAGAGTACCAATGAGCTTAATAACTCATCAGAAACTTGTTCGCCCGCCGACAATCGAAGCGTCGTTTGTTCAAGTATACGCAGTTGATCTCTAGCATTATCGTTGGGCAGAATAGTGAAATCTAACGCACCAAGCACAGCATCAAGGACCGACAAAGATTTGGCTCTGCTCTCTTGGGGCGATTCAGAGAACGTTGCTTGTTGTGTTTCGTTGTTGGCGTCCAAGGCGGCGTCAAGCAGTTTGACCCATTGAAGCAATGCCGCGTTATCCAAGCGCGCGATATCACGGGTACGTTGATAACGACGCAGGGTCAGTTCGACGCTGCTGGCCAACATTTTCTGGTGGAGCGGGTCGGGAGTGTGCCGATTGACCTCAACGCGCATGGCTGATCCTCCAACCGTCGTTCAGGGCGGAACGTACGGCTAGTGTATGCCGAAGTGCCACGGATGCGAAGCATCCGTGGCACTTCGGCATACAAGGTTTCCGCGGAACCGCTGGGAAACAGTAGCTACAACGGCTGCGTCTTGTGTACCGACGCGGACGGAAGAACAATGGTGTCGGACAGCTGACTGCTTGGGTGATGCTGGCGGCGATGTGTGACAGGAGGCGGTTGACGGGGGAGGGGGTTGTGGCGGAAGTTGGGGATTGGAGCAGGTGGCGCTGGATTCCCGCTTTCGCAGGAATGACGGCATCGGTCTGCAACAGGGTGGCGCTGGATTCCTGCTTTCGCAGGAATGACGGCATTGGTCTGCAACAGGGTGGCGCTGGATTCCTGCTTTCGCAGGAATGACGGGGCGGTCTGCAACAGGGTGGCGCTGGATTCCCGCTTTCGCAGGAATGACGGCATCGGTTGCTTCGCCCTCAGGCCCCGGATTTCGCCGGGGCAGGCTCGGACCCTCTCCTGTTGGGAGAGGGGGGAGATAGGGCTTCTCCCTCACCCTGACCCTCTCCCTCAAGGGGAGAGGGGATGACCGGATTGGCGCTTCACTTCGGTGGCAGGACACTAGGATGACCTCTTGCTCAAGGCGTTGGGGGTGTGGTTGTGAGTGTTGCGACACGAGAGCGGGCGGACAGGCGCCGGGAGGGGGAGGGGCCGTGGACAGGGACGGCGCCGGCGGCCCGGCGCAGGGACGGAGAGGGGCCGTCGGCGGGGGTGGCGCTGGCAGCGTGGTTCGAGAACCCGGTCGGGTTTGTGGAGGGGGAGCTGGGGTGTCCGCTGTGGAGGAAGCAGGCGGACATCCTGAAGGCGGTAAGGGACCACCGCCGCGTCGCCGTGCGCTCCTGTAACGGCTCAGGCAAGACCTATACCGCCGCTTGCGCCGTCGTCTGGTGGCTCTCGTCTTTCACGGAGGCCATCGCGGTCACCACCGCGCCCACAGAACGCCAGGTCAAAGAGCTCCTCTGGCGCGAGATCAGGCGCATCCACACCAGGAACGCCGCCTTCATCGGCGGCGACTGCCACCAGACCGCGCTCGACATCTCGCCGTCCCGATTTGCCCGCGGCTTCACGTCGGACTCCCCGGAGCGCTTCCAGGGCTTCCACCACGCCAACATCCTGTTCGTCGTGGACGAGGCATCCGGCGTCCCCGAGGAGATCTACGAGGCCATCGAAGGCTCGATGACCACGGGCAGGGCGAGGCTGCTGCTGATCGGCAACCCCACACGCCGCGAAGGGACGTTCTACGACGCCTTCCATTCCCGCCGCGGCCTGTGGCGCACCATACACATCTCCGCGTTTGATACGCCGAACCTGCGCCTTCCTTCACTCCCTCTCCCCTTGCGGGAGAGGGTTGGGGTGAGGGGTCAGCAATCCCCGCTCACAGCAGAGGTGGACGGGGGCGAGGGACCCCAAGCCCTGAGCCTCGCAACCGCTCGCCCTGAGCCTGTCGAAGGGCCCCGTACCCCTCCGCTTTCGGTGGCCGCTGAACGGGGTCCCTCGACTACGCTCGGGACGAGCGATGATGAGGTTGCAGGCGAGCCTCAGGACGCAGACTCCGCGGTCCCCGGCCTGATTACCCAGCAATGGGTCGCCGAGGCCGCGGCCAACTGGGGCAAGGACCACCCCCGCTACCAGGTCCGAGTGCTCGGCGAGTTCCCCTCGCAGAGCGAAGACACGCTCATCCCTCTCACCCGCATCGAGGAGGCAATCGACCCGGCCCTCTCTGCCACAGGCCGCGCCCGGCAGCAAGACGGCTCCGACAGCCCCCCCGGCGCGGTGGAACGCGTGTCACAAGCAACAGAACCGCGTCCTGAGGCTCTCGAAGGACGGCGTCCTGAGGCTCTCGAAGGACATGAAGCTCTCGAAGGAGCGGCGGTGTGACAGCGCAGCCAGGCAACCCGTTCGACACATTCCTGCCCGTGACAGCCACGGCAAGTGACACCCGCGGCACCGCCCCCTCACCCTCCCAGGCTGAGGGTGAGGGGGCGAGACTGATCTCGGCCGACGATTGGGTCGCCCTCCTTTCGGGCTTCTTCCGCGCGCCCGTCGGCAGCGAATCGCGCTCCCATATGTATCCCGAGCCAGGGCTGGGGCGCCACGCCTCATTTCGCTACCCGCCACAGCCCGTCCGGGAACAGCCCCGTGTGAGACCCCTGGTGGCCATGGGTGTCGACGTCGCGCGATTCGGGGCAGACCGCACCGCGATATGCGTTCGAGAAGACGAGCGCGTCATCTTCATCGCCTCCTACTGGGGCGACGACACGATGGCCACGGCAGGGCGCGTCGTCAACGCCATCCGCACCTACCAGCCCGCGGCCGTGTTCATCGACGAGACCGGCATCGGCGCAGGCGTCGTAGACCGGCTCCGCGAACTCCAGAAAAGTGACGCGGCGCCTCACCGTGTCGTCCTGCCTGGCCCGAGGGCTGCAGGCCCGGCTATTACCGGCGTCAACGCTGCAGCGAGGCCCTCAGACCGCGAGCAGTACGCCAACTTGCGCGCCGAGCTCTACGATGCCCTGCGCTGGCGCTTTGAGAACCACCGCATCAAAGTCCCCAACGACCCCGAGCTCATCTCACAGCTATCGACAGTCCGCTACGGCTTCACAGGCTCAGGCCAGATACTGATCGAGTCAAAGGACTCGCTCCGCGCACGCGGCCAGCCCAGCCCCGACAAGGCCGACGCCCTGGCCCTGGCATTCGCCGCCCGGACCCGCCAGCCCGTCGCCATCTGGGTCTAGAACCAGTCCCGAAATCCACTTTCGCCTCAGCGTGCATCCCCCGGCCCCCGTCGTCGTCTCGGCATGTGCTCATGCGGCGGCAGGCGGCTCTCAAACCATCTGATGAGGCGGGCGCGCCCGAACGGCACGGACTTCACGACCGACATGTAAGAGTCGTAGTCAACCCTCCCCAGTGACTCCTGCGCTCTGAAGCCGTGAAAAGCGCGTGCGGTGAAGAGGTAGGTGTGCCATTTCGGGCGGTTGACCACCTGGTCTGCGCCGATCTGTGTCAGGTAGCCGAGCGCCACGGCGAGCATCCAGGGCTCTCGTACCCAGGCGGCGTACACAACGACGGCCACGACTGCGTATTCCCAGCCATGCAGCAGCAGGAACAGGTACTTCCAGTTGCGGCGCACGTAGCGCAGGTAATAGTCGGGCAGGTGGTCGAGGTCTGGCAGGACGCCGGCGGCGAGCGCGGCCGGGAGCGCGTTGACCTCGCCCGTGACCGCCCACACGGCAGCGCCTGCCGCGCCGGAGAGCAAGACGTGACCGCGCAGGTTCATCTACGAGCGCGCCGCGTCAACCGGCTGGGCCGGCCCGAGGCCGTCACGGGACCAGGACCGTGCGTGCGACGTTGCCAGCCGCCATGTCTGCGAAGGCCGCGTTGACCTCGTCCAGCGGGCGCACGCGGGTCACGAGGTCGTTCTCCTCCACGACGGGCGGCTGCTTCTGCTTGTAAAGGACGACCGCCTTTGTGCGCATGCATTGCTCCTGAATCTCCCGAGGGCCGCAGGCCTGCCGCGGCTCCGGAGATCAAGGGTAACGCACTGAGCTGGCGACCTCGCCTATCTCCAGCCGGGAGAGGGTCATGGTGAGGCCTGGATTCCCGTTGTCGCGGGGATGCCGACCTGGCCACTCGGTCCCTCGGCCGGGTTCAGGCCTTCGGCTCGGCTCAGGACAGGCCAGCCGAGGCGACCGGGTCATCGGTAAGGCACGGCGCGTCGGCCGTTCGCCCTTCGACAGGCCCGAGCCGAGCCGGCTCGTCGAGCGGCGCCAGCTACCGGGCGGCGGTCGCCGCCGCTGTCGCCTTCTTGAGCGCGTAGGCGACGGCGTGCGACTGCGCCTCGGTCATCTCCGGGAACATCGGCAGGGACAGCACTTCCTTCGCTGCGCGTTCGCTCTCCGGGAAGTCGCCCTGGCCGTAGCCGAGGTGTTTTAGGGCAGGCTGGAGGTGCAGGGGCAGCGGGTAGTGCACACCCGTCGAGACCCCGTCCTTCTCCAGTGCCGCCCTGATCTTGTCGCGGGCTGGCGAGCTGACCACGAACAGGTGGTACACCGGCTCAACGTTGGCCTGCTCGAACGGCAGCACAACGGGCAGGTCCTGCAACAGCTCCCGGTAGACGTGGTTGTGCTGGCGGCGGGCCGCGTTCCACTGGTCCAGGCGCTGCAGCTTCACGCGCAGTATGGCGGCCTGGATGCCGTCCAGACGGGAGTTGTAGCCGATTATCTGGTGCTCGTACTTTTCCAGCCGCCCGTGGTCACGCAACAGGCGGATGCGCGTCGCCAGCGCTTCGTCGTTGGTCACCACAGCGCCGGCGTCCCCGTATGCGCCGAGGTTCTTGCCAGGGTAGAAGCTGAAGCAAGTGGCATCGCCGAAGTTACCGACGCGCGTGCCCTTGAAACGGGCGCCGTGGGCCTGGGCGGCGTCCTCGATCACCTTGAGGCCGTGCTGGCGGGCGATGCGGCAGATGGCGTCCATCTCGGCCGGGTAGCCGTACAGGTGCACGGGGATGACAGCGCGGGTGCGCGGTGTAATGGCCCCCGCGATCAGGCTGGCGTCGATGTTGCGGGTCTTGGGGTCGATGTCCACGAAGACCGGCGTGGCGCCCACCTGCACGATGGCCTCGGACGTGGCGATGAACGTGAACGGGGTGGTGATCACCTCATCGCCGGGGCCGATGTCGCAGGCCATAAGAGCCAGGCGCAGGGCCTCGGTCCCGTTCGAGACTCCCACGGCGGCGCGCGCTTCGCAGTACGCCGCGAACTCCTGGTCGAACGCCGCGACCTCCTCGCCGCCGATGAAGCTCGTCCGGTCGATGACACGCTTGATGGCGGCATCGATCTCAGCGTGGATGGTGGCGTACTGGGCTTTTAGGTCAACGAATGGGACTTTCATGGGGCACCTCCGGTGCGTTTGCGCTGGACGGCGGCAGGCCGGGCGCTACGGCTAGGGACTGGTCGCGTCTGAAACGTCTGTGTGAGGCCCCCGCAGCGGCCTAGCCGGCGGCTGGTGACGCAGCTGAAAGGCGGCCAGACTGCACCCGCACGGGCTCGCCGCGGCTTTCGAGAGATTTCTGGGCGGCTTCCAGCACGCGGACAACGTGGAGCCCGTTAACGCCATCGCTGACTGGCGTACGGCCGGTGGTGATGCACTCGATAAAGTGGCGGCACTCGTTGGTTAGCGGCTCGCCGGGTGGCATCTGGGGGAGAGCGGTAGCGCCCGACACCAGCTCAAACGGGCCGCGGCCGCTCGCCGGTGGCACCGCTCGCTTATCGTGCACGCGGACGACGTCCTTGCCCGCGCTGCTGTCATACTCCGCCATCTTGTGTGACCCGACCAGCGTGAAGGACCGCGTCCGATGTGAGTCGAGCCAGCTGACGTGTACGTTGGCCATGACCTGGTTGTCGAAGCGCATGTTCATGAAGGCGACATCGTGCACGCCGGGGGTCAGGTAGCACCCGCCGGTGGCCGATACCTCCTCAGGCATCCGGCCAAGGAGGTGCAGGACGATCGAGACATCGTGGGGGGCCAGGCTCCACAGCGCGTTGATGTCAGTCTGTACGCGCCCCAGGTTCAGGCGCTGCGAGTAGAGGTAGCGCAGTTCGCCCAACTCGCCGCTGTCCAAGACCCGTTTGAGTTCCGCGACAGCCGGGGAGTACAAGAACGTGTGCCCCACCATCAGCGTCAGCCGCCTGGCGGAGGCCAGAGCGGTCAGCTCTTCGCACTCCGCCGAGCTCATGGCGAGCGGCTTTTCGACCAGTACGTGCTTCCCGTGGACGAGCGCCTCTTTCACCATCTTGTAGTGCGAGCGCGCCGGGGTGGCGATTGCGACCGCGCCTATTGTGTGGTCCGCGAGCACGTCTTCAAAGCGCGTCACGGTACGCATGTCCGGGTAAGTCGTCTTGATACCGTCGAGCCGGGCCGCGTCCATGTCACAACACACGGCCATCTGAGCGTCGGGGACGTTGCGGAAGTTGCGGACAAGGTTCGGGCCCCAATACCCGAGGCCGACGACTGCGACTGCTACCACGTTCAGGCCCTCACCGCGGCGGCGCGCCGGCGGGAAGGCGCCGCAGCCGCGTCCTGCTGCCCTCGGCCTACCCCGATGTACTTGAACCCGGCCTCGACGCAGGCCGCCTGCAAGAGCAGGTTCCGTCCGTCGACCAGCACATCCCCGCGCATCACCGCTTTCAGGCGTGGCAGGTCAATGGTCTTGAACTCAGGCCAGTCTGTGGCTATGAGCAGCACGTCGGCGCCCTTGGCGGCGTCCTCGACGCTTGTCGCGACGCCCACCGCCCGCTGGAAGGTGTCCGCGCCGTGACGGGCCTTGGGGTCGAAGTAGCGCACATTCGCGCCGCGCGCCAGGAGCTCACGTATGACCGTAATGGCCGGTGAGTGGCGCGTGTCGTCCGTGTTGGACTTGAATGCCAGGCCGAGCACCCCGACCTGGACGCCCCGCAGGCTGCCCAGCGAGGCTTCAAGGCGGTCGACGACGCGCGCCGGGACGGCGGTGTTGGTGTCCATGACCGCCCCCAGGAGTTTTGGTTCGACGCCGCGGGCCCTGAACTCGCTGCGAAGGATGGCAGTGTCCTTCGGCAAGCAGCTGCCCCCGTACCCTAGCCCGGCCTTGAGGTAGTCCCGGCCGATGCGCGGGTCCAGGCCGATGCCCCGGGCAACGTCGGTGACGTCGATGCCGTCCAGCTCGCAGTACGCTGCGATCTCATTGACGAACGTCAGCTTGGTCGCGAGGAAGGCGTTGCTTGCGAACTTGATCATCTCGGCAGTCTTTGAGGTGGTGAAGAGCACCGGGCAGTTGAACGTCATGTAAAGGTCAGCCACCGCCTCGGCCGCTTCGCGGTCAGACGAGCCGACGACCACCCGGTTGGGCTTCATGAAGTCTTTGACCGCGTGGCCCTCACGGAGGAACTCGGGGTTCGCCACGACGCGGGCATGGGCGCGGCCCTTGAGCGCGTCAGTCAGGATAGAGGCCATGGCCTCGGTCGTGCCCGGCGGCACACTGCTCTTATTGACGATGACCGTGCGTGCCCCCCTAAGTTGGCGTCCCACTTCCGTGTACGCGGCGCGGAGGTACCGCAGGTCCACCTTTTCGTCGGAGCCGGCCGGGGTGCCCACGCACATGAAGACGAAGTCTGTGCCACCGTCGAGTCCCTCCAGCGACGTGGTGAACCGCAGGCGGCCGGAGTCGACGTGCTTGCGCACCAGGGGCTCGAGCTCTGGCTCGAAGATCGGGATCTCCGCGCGGTTCAGCGCCGCGACGCGGTCCTTGTTGATGTCGACGCACGTGACCCTGTGGCCGAGCTCCGCGAAGCACGCGCCTGTGACAAGGCCGACGTAGCCTGCGCCGATCACGTAGATCTTTTTCGAGAGGGTGTCAGGGGAGCTGGTCGGACCGGGGCCCCCGGTCTTCTCGCTGGGGGCCCTGCGGGACTTGGGGAAAGGCGTTGTGCCGTGCAGCCCGTTCCCGTTTGCCGCGATCCCCGCCCCGCGTACTGCGGTGAGCCTGCGGGCGACAGCGCGGGCGGGCCGGTGGACGGGCGCGCCGGGCGCAGTGCGCGCTGCGACCACGGCTGTGGCCGCCAGTTTCTTCGTAAGGTTCAGCTTCCGCTGGGTCATCTGTGCGTGCTCCCTGAGTTGGTCATACATTGTCCGGATGGCCGCGGCCGGTGCGGGCTGATTACTTTTGACACGGTCGCCGGGTGGGTAACTGCTGGCCTTCCCAGCAGCGACTCGAGCCCGCCCAATTGGCCCGCCACACCGCCAATTCCTGAGGCTATACGTGAGGCTGTCGCTGTAATGCTCCAAAGGGGTCACTCGAGATCGATCCAACGGGGCTGCGAGCCTCCCGAACAGCGCGGTCGGAACGCCGAGACCAGCGCAGACTGCAATCAGCCCCGGCCTGCCCAATCCCGTCGGGCGCTGTGCGTAATCAGGCATTCTCATGCTCTTTCCAGATCAGTTCACGCCCCCGGGCTAATGGCCCTGAGACTCCCCGCCAGCCACGCTGCCGGTGTTGGCTGAAGGTGTCCCACGCTGAACTGGCTGTGTGTCCACCACAGTCTGTCCCACCTCGGCGAAAAACGCTTCGCGTCCTCCCATGTGGTCGGCAACCCCTTGCCAGTGGTAAAGGTTGTAAATGAGGCTGTAGCCCAGGTCGGCCAATCTGTCCAGGCGGAGGAAGCTGAGAGCGCCGGACACGCCGCGGGAGAAGCGCGCCAGCGCGCCCAAGACCCGGGGTCGGCACAGGGCGAGGTGCACAAACAGGCGGATGACCGCCGCTTTGTGGCGGTAGCTCTGGAAGACCTGACGTTCTACGTTCTTGTACCCCAGTTCGCGGGC
>CAYWBD010000306.1:0-5391 GCA_964456315.1 uncultured Thermoflexus sp. | reverse complement strand
GGTTGTGGAGCTGGAGCAGGTCAACCGAGCCCCGCTGGAGCCGCCGCAGGCTTTCGTTTAGCGACCGCTCGACCTGGCCGGGCATGTCGCCGGCGGCCGCGTCCACCCGGAACTTCGTGGACAGGTACGGCTGGGTGTCGACTTCCTTCAGGAGCCAGCCCAGGCTCTCCTCCGACTTGCCGTTGCCGTATGAAGGCGCAGTGTCTATCCAGTTCACTCCGCCCGACAGCGCGTTGCGGACTGCGGCGCGCTTGGTGTCATCGTCGGAGTTGATCAGGATCCCGCCGACCGCGCCCGCCCCAAACACCAGCTCAGAAGTCTTCAGTCCGGTCTTTCCAAAGGGGCGGTAGTTCATGCTGGTTGCCTCATTAACCGCCCCCCGCGGCGCTGCTGGCGCCCGGCTCAACCATGCTTGCGGGGTCAAGCAGCTTGTCCAGCTCTGATGCGGTCAACTTGGTCTCCCTGAGCGCTACCTGCTTGATGGTCTCCCCGCTCTTCGACGCCTTGTAGGCGATGGCGGCTGCGGCGTCGTAGCCGATCGCCGGCGCCAGCGCGGTGCATATCGCGAGCCCCTGCTCGACCATCGCCGGGCCCCTTGGCGTCGCCTTCAGACCGCTGATGCACTGGCGGGAGAAATTCTGGCAGGAAGTGGCCAGCAGCTCGACGGACTCCAGCAGGCAGTGCGCCGCCACCGGCATCATCACGTTCAGCTCCATCAGGCTCCCGGCCTGGCCGCACACCGTGATCGTGGCGTCGTTGCCTATGACGCGGGCGGACACCATCGTCACCGACTCTATGATGACCGGGTTGACCTTGCCCGGCATGATCGACGACCCGGGCTGGACGGCCGGGACCTCAAGTTCGCCGATCCCCGCCCGAGGGCCACACGCCATGAATCGCACGTCGCCAGCGATCTTCATGAGGCTCACTGCGACAGTCCTCAGCGACCCCGATGCCTCGACTACCGCGTCCAGGGTGGACTGGGCCTGGAAGTGGTTCGTTGTCTCTGTGAGGTCCAGGCCGGTCAGGTGGCCCAGCCGCGCAATCACGCGTGACGCAAACTCCGGGTGCATCCCGATGCCGGTTCCCACAGCCGTGCCCCCCAGAGGGAGCGCGCTGAGTTCGTCAAGCGCGTGCAGTGCGCGTCTCCCGCCAAACTCCATCTGGCCGGCATAACCCAAGAACTCCTGGCCCAGGCGGATGGGCGTCGCGTCTTGCAGGTGCGTGCGGCCGGTCTTGATGATGGGCCAGAACGTGTTCGATTTTACCCTCAGCGCGTCCTCCAGCTCTCGCATCGCGGGCATCAGGCGCTGCTTGATGGCGAAGGCCGCGGCCAGTTGTATGGCCGTCGGTATGACGTCGTTTGACGACTGCCCGCGGTTTACGTGGTCGTTCGGGTGGACTGGCTTGCGAGCGCCCAGCGGGCTGCCCAGGGCCTCATTCGCAAGGTTTGAGATCACCTCGTTGGCGTTGGTGTTGGTCGAGGTGCCCGAGCCGGTCTGGTAGATGTCCACGACAAACTCGGAGTCGTACGCGCCGTCGATCACCTTCTGCGCCGCGGCGACGATCGCCTCTGCCAGCTTCGGGTCGAGCTGGCCCAGGTCCTGGTTGACCGCCGCCGCGGCCTGCTTGATCTGGCCGAGCGCCTGGATGAACGCCCGGCTGAACCTGGCGCTTGAGATCGGAAAATTGAGCTCTGCGCGCCGCGTGCTCGCGCCGTAGTAGGCGCGTGCCGGGACATCGAGTTCGCCCATCGTGTCTCGCTCTTTGCGCATCTGCCGTGCTTGTGTGGTCATATGGGGCTCCTGCCTTCATCAGAGTGTGCCGATTCAGTCGAAGAAACCTGAAATGGTAATGCGTCGCAGTCAGCCAACGGCCCGCGCAGGCTTACGCGGTCTTCGGGCCGTGTCGCTTGTCGTACTCGGCAAACGTCTTCGCCGCAGTGTTGAGCGAACTGGCAGCGCACGGGTACCCCCCGTAGAACAGAAGCTGCGTGATCAGCTCGACGATCTGCTCCTTCGTCCAGCCATAGTTGAGCGCGCCTGTGATGTGGCCCGGCAGCTGCTCCTGCCTGTTCAGCACGATGAGCGCGGCGACCGTGCAAATACTGCGCACACGCCCTTCGAGCGCAGGGCGTTGGTAGATGTGCCCGAAAAGCGTCGCGTTTATCAGCTCGAACGCGTCCTGGACTGGCGCTGCGACCGGGTTCGGCTTCGGCGCGCCGTCGTAGTACCACGTCCGCCACTCGTGGGCTTTCTTCTGGAGCTCGCCGAAGTCGAACGACAGTTGCTGGGACTGCATTGTTGGGCTCCTTGGGCCTCCCCGCCTGGGGCGCCAGGGTGTGAGGGCCATACCGTACACGGCGGAGTCCCGCCCGCCAATGCCCGCTGAAGCGGCCGGAGGGAGTCGGCTGCCGCTGGACCAGTTCACACCTGCGGCAGGCGACGGACGAACACGAGCCCCGCTCCCGCGGCGGCGACGGCCGCGGCGGTCCAGAACACCCAGTCGAGGCCGAGGCTGTCCGCCACACCGCCTGACACCGCAGGTCCGGCCAGCATCCCTATTGCATATAGCGCCTGGTACGTGCCCATCGCCGTCGCTCGCTCATGCGGCGGCGCAGACTGCAACGCCAGGCTGATGAGCACCGTGTTTAGCAGCCCGCGCCCGAAGCCGTTCACCGCCTGCTCGAATCCCAAAAGCGGGAGCCCGTCGGTGAACGGCATGGCCACCAGCGACACGACCGTCGCCGCCACGGCAATGATCACCGCCCCGGCGGTGCCGCTGCGCTTCGCCACCGCGGGCGACAACGCCGTCCCTGCGATCGCCGCAACCAGCCCCGCGGTCGTGATGTAGCCGATCTCGGCTTTGGAGGCCCCCAGGTCCTCGGCGTACACGGGCAGGAACCCGAAGTTCACGCCGAAGGTCACAAACTGGAGCGAGACCGCAATTGCTGAGACTTGCAACAGCAACGGCGACTTCAGCACCCGAAAGAACGCCTTGATCGAGTATGGCTGCCCCGACCGGTGCGCAGGCTCGGGCGCGGGGAGCAGCAACAGCACCCCGGCCAGTCCCACTCCCGCGGCGCCGAAGAACGCTGCCCTCGACCCCAGCCGCTCAGCGACCTCCCCGCCAACAAGCGTCGCCACCATGATGGCTGTCGTGTTGACGGTCATCACGTACGCCATCGCCCGCCCCGGCCGCTCCGGGTCGAAGTGCGACGAGTAGAGGACGCTTATCGCCACCCAGCCCGCCGCGCCGATGCCCGTCAGCGTGCGCGCCGCAAACAGCGCCCAGGGGTCCTGGGCAAGCCCAAGCCAGACCGCTCCGGCCGCGCACAGGGCTATCGACGCAAGTGCGAACGGCTTGCGCCCCGCGATGTCGGAGCCGATGCCGATGGGGATGCGCAGTGTGACCTGGCCGATGGCGTACGCAGCCACCACCGCGCCGATCATCGTGGCGCTCGCCCCCAGCTCTCGCGCCCGCAGCGGGAGGACTGGCGAGTAGAGGTAGAGGCACACCCAAAAACAAAACGTAGACAGGCCGACCAGGACCAGGCCCCGGCGGGCGCTCACCCGGTCGACCATCGTTCTCGGGGCAGCGACAGCCCCCTCTGCGTCACTCACGGGCACAGCGTACTGCCCGCGGAGGCCCACCGTGGGCAGCTGCCCGGACCAGATGGCGTCGCAGTCAGCGCTGGCCGAGGGATCAGCTTGTCGCCGTCCCGCGGGCGCCCATCACGCCCCGGAGCGCCTCGACCATCCCGAGGTGCCGGTTGATGTGGATCAGGTGGTGGACTACCGCGCCGGCGACGGTCGTCTCCCGGCCGGCCCAGTCCTTGCAAAGGACGTCGTACTGTGCCGCGTCGACAGACCGCAAGGCGTCTTCGATCGCGCTAAAGCTGCTCCGCGCGTAGGCAAGCACCGTGTCTCGTGGCGGCAGTGGCAGCGCAGCCGCATCGTCGTCGGACAGGCCCATGCCGGTGCCGTCACCGCCCAGCGCACGCCCTCCCAGTCCCCACGCCGCGGCCAAGCCGTCGCGGTCCCAGAGCTGCGGCCGGTCGCCCAGCCTGCGCCTCAGCTCCGGCGTGAACTTCGGGAGCCAGTGCTGGACATTGTCTGACCACCGGCTGACGTGCCACACGTGGAACCGGACCGATGGCGCCCGCAGTCCCGGGCGGTGCGCGAACTGCGCCTCCGTCAGGTCACCGGCCAACATAAGCAGTTGGCGGTTGGTCCGCTCTATGCGCTCCCGTATGGTCGACGCGGTATCTGGCATCTCGACCTCCCTGGACCTGGCGCGGGCCGCCTCATCTCCCGTGCCACTTCTCCCACTCCGGGTCCGGGTGTGACTTGATGAAGTCCATGTTGAGCAAGTACCCAAGGCCAGGCCGGTCCGGCAGGTGCAAGTAGCCGTTGCGGACGTCAAGGGGCGTGGTGATCACAGAGTTGTAGGCCTTCATCGAGTGGTCTGACATCTCCAGGCGATAGAAGTTCGGGACCGTCATCATCGTGTGCGCCCCGGCGATGACATTAAGCGGCCCCGAGGCGTCATGCGGTGTCACAGGTATGTAGAACGTCTCCGCCAGGATTGCGATCTTGCGAACCTCCGTGATGCCGCCGGTCCAGCAAATGTCCGGCATGATGTAGTTCACGAGCCCTTCCTGGAGCAACGGCAGGAAGTCCCAGCGCGTGTACTTGCGCTCACCGACACATAGCGGGATGTCGGTGTTGGACTTGAGCTGTCGCAGCGCCTCGTTGCCCTCAGGCTGCAGGGGCTCCTCGAACCACGTGAGATTGTACTTCAGCATGCGGTTGCACAGCCGGGTCGCTGTTGGCAAGTCAAAGTTGCCGTGGGCGTCGATCATCAGCTCGATGTTCGGCCCCACGGCCTTGCGGAGCTCGGCCATCAGGTTGTCGGCGTGCTCCTCGGCCTGCGCTGAGATCTTCCCATCGATGTACCTGCGGTGCGTCTTCGCCATCTCGGGCGAGAACGGGTCCAGCTTCAGCGCCGTGTAACCCATCTTGACCTGGCGCCTGGCGTCCTCGACGGCTTTTGCGATGTCGTCGGCGTACGCAACGTGCGAGTAAAGTTGGACGCTGTCGCGCAGCGGGCCGCCGAGCAGGTCATACACCGGCCTCCCCAGCGCCTTGCCCTTGATGTCCCACAGCGCCATATCGATGCCCGAGCACAGGGTCGTGGCGAAGCCGCGGCTCCCCAGCGTGCCAAAGCGGCGGTACACCATGTGCCAGATGCGCTCGATATGGCCGGCGTCCTTCCCGATGAGGCCGTCTGAAAAGTCAGCCGTCGTCAGGTCGTGTTTGAGCAGTTCGTAGGCGCGGCCAACGACCAGCGCGCCGCCCCCTCCGGCGTTCGTAGACTCACCGATGCCGA
>CAYWBD010000305.1:0-9507 GCA_964456315.1 uncultured Thermoflexus sp. | reverse complement strand
GGCTTCATGGCGCAGGGCGGTGACCCCACGGGCACCGGCACCGGAGGCCCCGGCTACCGCTTCCGGGACGAGTTCGACTCGACGCTCAAGCACGACGCGCCGGGCGTGCTTTCGATGGCGAACTCCGGGGCGAACACGAACGGTTCTCAGTTCTTCATCACGTTCGTGCCAACGCCGCACCTGGACGGCAAACACACGGTCTTCGGGAAGGTCACCGCGGCCAGCTTGGACGTCGCCTTGAGCATCAAGCGACGCGACCCGGTGCCCTCAGCGCCGCCCGGCCAGAAGATCATCACAATCGAGATCGAAGAGAAGTAGACCGCGCCGACCTCGCGGCGCTCGTCATTCCGAGCGGAGCGAGGAATCTGGGGTGGGAACCGCTCGTCCCACCTGGTTGTGGAGAGGTCACGTTGGCCATAGCGCCTGTCAGAGGGCGAACTAGGACAGTGCCACTCACCGTCGACCCCTCCCGCTGGTGGACGGGATTCATCCGTCCTTCGACACGCTCAGGACGAACGGTTACACGAGGCAGGGAGAGGTCTACGGTGGTGGGCCGTCACCTCAATCCAGGCATACAGGAGTACGCACGATGCCCCCAGCCGCCGACAAGCCCGCCGCCCCGACGGGCACGCTTGACAAGACGAAGTCGTACTCCGCCCGTATCAAGACCGACGGCGGCGACTTCACAGTCACCCTGTTCGCAGACAAGGCGCCGCTGACCGTCGAGAACTTCGTCAACCTGGCGCGGGCCGGGTTCTACGACAACACGATGTTCCACCGCGTGATCCCCGGTTTCATGGCGCAGGGCGGCGACCCGACGGGCACAGGCACCGGCGGCCCAGGCTACCGCTTCAAGGACGAGTTCCACTCGTCGCTCAAACACGACGCACCGGGAGTTCTGTCAATGGCCAACTCGGGGCCAAACTCAAACGGTTCGCAGTTCTTCATCACGTTCGGGCCCACGCCGCACCTGAACGGCAAGCACTCGGTCTTTGGCAAGGTCACTTCGGGGCTGGACACGGCGCTGAGCATCAAAGTCCGTGACCCTCAGACCGCGAAGACGCCCGGACAAAAACTCCTCAAGGTGGAGATCGAGGTCAAGTAACTCGCGGCGCACGAGACCTGGTCCGACTTCGCCCTTCGACAGGCTCAGGGCGAACGGGGGATGGGCGCTGCGACACGGTCCGACTTCGCCCTTCGACAGGCTCAGGGCGAACGGGCGGACACGCAGCCCCGGCGGAGGGAGTGCCTGCGTGAAACGGGGTGCCTGGCTGAACCGAAGCGCCTGGCCGAGCTGAAGGGAAGCGGCTGGGTCAACCGACGCGCCTGGCGGACCGGACAGCCTTGTTGAACTGAGGCGCCTGGCTGACCGCCGTCTCAAAACGACAATGGTGCAGCAATCTCTGAAAAGCAGAGGGCCGCAGCGGTTGACCTGCGGCCCTCTGTCGTCGGTACGGCTACGGTTCCGGGCGCTGCGACTACCCGCCGTCACCGGGCGCTGAGGCAGGCACCGCGGCCATCGCCATGCCCGGCTTCCGTTCGGGAACGAAGCGCAGCAGCCGGCCGCCAGCGCCGAGCCACACGTCCTCGCCCAGCGTGATCAGGGGCTCTGACGCCGGGTGACCGTTGACACGGATGCTCGGGTCGCCGGGCGCCCGCTCATATCGCAGCACGACGCAGCACTTGTTGAAGAGGAACTCTCCGCCCTGGAAAGGCATGCCCGGGACCTCGCGCGCCGCCACGTGGTTGCGGGCGAAGACCCAGTGCGTAAGGTTCCCGTGCATCCGGGAGAAGTCGACCACGATGCGGTCCTGGTCGTCGTAGATGTAGCCGTAGGGCCTGACCTGCCGGCTGCTGTATGCGATGACCAGCGCCAGCCCTGCGATCACGACCGCCAGTGCGGCCCATGCCCACACGGGCAGGCCAAGCAGAGTCACCGGCCGCGGGCTGATCGTTGCGACGGCGCTAAACGCGGGCGCAGTCGCAGTGAAGTCCCTGCCCAGGTGCGCGGAGTCGAGCACAACCGATACGGTGTATTGCCCAGACGCAGGCGGCGCAGCGCGGATGGCGAACTCCCAGGCTTTCCCGTCCTCGATGATGGCCAGCGGCTCGAGGGACGCTTCCGTCATGCCCTGCGGGCCCACGAGCCTGGCTATCAGGTCAGACGGCTTGACCAGGTGCGGGTACTGCCCGACCGACACGCGGACGGTGCCGACAAGCACTTTCTCGCCCAGCGTGCCACGGACGGACGGCTCCTGGACGACCTGCAGGGTTGGGAAGACTTCGGTCCGGTACACGCCTGCGGCGCGGACCACCGCTTCCAGGTCCAGCCAGGTGAGCTCCAGGGAAACGTCGTTGAAGCCTTGCTTGACCGACGGCGGCAGGAGCGCGGAGAACACGCCGTCGTTGGCGAGGGCGTCTGCGCCGGCGCCAGCGTCGTTCAGCTCGTACACCGATGCCGTGCCGTCAGAGCGGCGTACACGCGCCGTGACTGTGGCGCCGGGCAGCGCCTGCGGCTGCCCGTCAAGCGAGGTCATCGCCCTCAGGGTGGTCTCTGTCCCGACCGCCGTTGGGGGCTCGTCAAGGAGGCGTAGCTGGAGCGGGTTGCGAATGTCTGCAGCTGCAACTAGCTTCGAGCCCGCGCCTGCGCCTTCCAGTCGCCAGGTGCCCGCGGCCGGAGAAGTCACCGAGTAAACGACGGCGTTCGGGGTCTCGATGACCGAGTTGCCCGCGACGTTCAGGTTGAGCGGCTCGCCGTTGGGCCGGTACAGGTTCACCGTGGTCTGGCCGCTGGACCGCACGAACACGACGCGCATGTCCGACGTGTGCGGCGCGACGTCCACCGAGGCGTAGGAGCGGACGCCGTCGCCCAGCTCGGCATCGATGACCCGCGTCAAGGTCAGGCCCTGCCGGTCGCTCAGGAGCGCGGTCACGCCTTCGGGGGAGCCCAGGTCGTAGTACTTGCCGCCGGAGGCGCGGGCGACCGCTTCCATGAGTTCCCGCAGCGGGGCGATCGTGGATGGCAGGGTTATGACCTCGATCCGCCAGCCCTCGCGTGCGTACAACTCACCCAGGCTCCGAAGCCGTGACGGCGTCGCCTCGGACTCGCCATCGATCCGCCCAGTGGTTATGAGCACGAGCCGGCTGCCGTCGGGCGCGCCGAGGCGGTTCATGTGCGCGTACCCGGCGGAGAGGGCCTCGAACTGCCCGGACTTGTAGGGGCCGACGCTCTTGCGCAGCTGAGCGACGGTGTCTTTGACTGCCAGCATCGTGTCCGGGCCGGGGCGCAGCAACCTGAACTCTCCGGGCTGCTGTGCGTAAGTCATGAGCCCGACCCCGCCCGCGGTGAGCGAGGGGGCGACGGTCAGGAGAGCCGTTTCGGCGGCGTCAAGGTCGGCGGGCGCGGGGGCGGCGCCCTGGTCGACGGCGATCAGCGTCAGGCCGTCTTGCAGCCCCTCAGCCGAGGCCCGCGCCGGCAGGAAAACGGCTCCGAAAACAATGGCGAGCGCGATCGCGGCAATCAGTGAGGGGCGGCGCATTGGCTATCTCCGGACATGGGGGAACAGGGCGTAAATCGGCTTCTGAGCAAAGTCCCGCTCTGAGGCTAAGCCTGCTGGCAGCCCCGTCGCCAAGAGCATTGCTGACCGGAATCAGGCCTTTGCTGCCCACAGGACCCCGGCACTGCATGTCGGACCATCTTCGGACACCGCCTTGACCGGAGGCCGGGTAACGCCATAGGGGAACGCTATGCTTCCAGCACCTTGGCGTCCTCCCTCACACTAGGCCGGTGCAGCATGGCGACGTCGCCTGCGCCGCCGAATCGAGTCCCTTGCCTGAGCCGCGCATAGCCGTGATCATCGTGGAACCCGACGGGGACGAGCCGGCGCGCTCGCGCGCCTTCGCAGAGCTTGTCTACCGGAGGCTCCACCACCGGGCCGATCACCTGGGCGTGGACGCCAACATTGAGCTCCACCCGCCCTCGGCTCAACCCCCTGGTACCGGCCTTTGGAGGGTCACTTCGGTGCGCGCCCGCGGCGTGGCGGAGATGGCGGTTAGCTCATTTGTGCCAGACCGGCCGCCCGCCCTCCCCGTTGGAACCAGGGCCGCCTGGCATGCCTCGATCCTGTTGCGGATCACCGGGTTCATCCTGGCCAGTGCGCGGCTTGAGTTCAGGCGCGTGCGCGGGTTCTGGCCAAAGACGCGGGCGCTCTTGCGCCCACTGTGGCCCGGCCTGTTCCAGGTCGCCAGGACACCGTTCCTCTACCTGTTTTCTCTGCTTTACGCCCTCTTCGCCTTCCGTGCCTTCCGGTACGTTGGCACGCTCGCCGCCACGTTTGGCGTGATGCTCGTCGCCGTATTCCTGCTAAGGGCCGGGTACGGGGAGGATGCGGTAGCCAGCGTCACAAGCTGGCTCTACGAGTTCACGGAGCGCATCACCCTCGACAAGGGCCTCAAGCCTCCGGTCGACTACACCTTCCAGGTCCTGGCGGCCGGCGCGATCACGCTGCTCATCGGGGTGGTCTACGCCTTTGTCGGGCTCATCCAGCGCGTCAGCAAAGCCGCAGCCCACACGACGGAATGGGAGACGAGCAGCCAGCTTGCGCTCCTCGTCAGTCCCGCCTACCAGGCCGAGTTCACGGCGGAACTAACCGCCCGCATACGCCAGGTCAACGAGGCTGTCAGGCCCGACCGCACCTACGTCCTCGCGACGGGGCCGCGCGCCCTCCTCTGCTACACAGCGCTGACGCGCCTGGCGCGCGCGGATGAACCGACCACGCCGGTGACTCTGCTGACCTGGGACGGGACGCTTGTCGAGGGCGCAACGTATGGACTCGGGAACGTGTGGCAACTCATCCCACAGCGGGACTGGCCCCGTTTTGCGGTCCAGGCGCCGCCCGGGCTCACCTGGCGGCACCTTAACGCCCGATTGAACTTCATGGACGACCTTCGCGGCAGTTTCAACGGGCCTGCCAACGAGAAGCTCGCCGATATCGCCCAGCCGGCGGTGTCTGCTCCGCGCCGGCTCGCGTTCACCAACCGCGCCAGCGCGGCGAATCTGCTAGCTATTCTGATGATCGATGCCGCGGCGGCCGACTGACGGGGCTGGCGTCGCCGTTGACCGGTCTGGCCGCCCGGCCTAAACTCCCTCGGGCCGACCTCGCCGATTCAGCTTCAAGAAGGTGCGCGCAACCCCGATGAAAATCACGGGCGTCAAGACCACCCTGTACGAACACGACCTCTCCCGCCCGATGGGTGACGCCAACTCGCCCGCCGGCCGGCTGCGGTCTGGCGGCGTCGCGCTAGAGGTGACCACCGATGAGGGCATCACCGGCGTTGCCCCGGCGAGCCCGTCCGCCGTGCCACTCATCCGCTCGCTGTGCGACGGCGTCCTGGTGGGCGAGGACCCCCGGCATGTCACCGGCCTGTGGCAAAGGATGGTCAGCAAGGTCTTCAAGGGCGGCCACGACGGCCTGGCGAATGACGCGATCGGCGCACTTGACGTCGCGCTGTGGGACCTAAAGGCCAAGTGGAACCGGGAGCCGCTCTGGAAGACACTGGGCGGCGCACGCCCGAGGGTCCTCGGCTACGCCTCGGGGCTGGAGATGCCTCTGACCGACCAGCAGGTGTACGACTGGTATTCGATGATGGCCACCGAGCACGGCTTCAAGGGCGGCAAGCTCAAGGTCGGCGTCGATCAGGACATGGACCTTCGTCGCATCGGCAAGATGCGCGACGCGCTGGCGAAAGTGACGCCCTACCCGATGCTCCTTGTTGATGTTAACGAGTACTGGTCGCCCAAGCAGGCGGTCCGGAAAGTGACCGAGATGGAGGAGCAGTTCGACCTGACCTGGGTCGAGGAGCCGGCACGCCGTTGGGACTACCTGGGCTTGCGGCGGATCCGTGACGCCATCAAGGCGCAGGTCTGCGCCGGCGAGAACCTGGACACCCTCGGCGACTTCCTCCCGTATTTCCACCACGGCTCTGCTGACGTCATACAGGTGGGCGCAGGCATGACCGGGCTCACCTGCGCTCTGCAAGTCGCCGACGCTGCGTACGGATTCGAGCTGCCGGTCACCCTCGGCGGCTCAGCAGGCAATTGGCACGCAGAGATCGCGCCGGCCATCCCGAACTTCATGGTCCTGGAGGTCGGCGAACCTGACGGCGGGCCGGTGTGGGACTCCGACATCCGCATCGAAGACGGCTACCTGATACCAGGCGACCGGCCTGGCATCGGCATCGAGATCAACCACGCTGGGCTAGAGGAGCACCGGGTCGAGAAACTCTCGGCGGTCTCCGGCGCGAGCCCGTTCGGCAGACGGCCGGGCGCCGGCCTCTGGGAGTACCCCGTCCAGGACTGGGAGCAGGCAAACGCCCGCAAGCTGACCAGGGGTCTGAAGTTCAAGTAGCGGGCCGGCCAATGTCATTCTGAGCGGAGTGCGAAGCGCGTAGCGAAGAATCTCGTCCCGTTCTCGGCGAATGAAATGGGATTCCGCGGCCCCACTGGGGGCCTCGGAATGACAGTCAAGCGTTAATTTCTGCAACCGATCGCTCATCAGGACACAGGCATATGAAGGTCACCGGATTCAGAAGCGTCTCCTACTTCTATGAGATGGACCGCCCCATTGGGGACGCCAACGGGCCTGCAGGCGAGACCGGCTCGATGGGCGGCGTGCTGTTCATAGACACCGACGAGGGCATCACGGGCGTCGCGCCCACGACGAGCCCGTCGGTCGGGGCCCTGTTCCGCCTCATCGAGGGCGAGGACCCGCGCGGCGTGGTGGGCCTCTGGAAGCGGATGGTGGACTACGTATTCAAGGCCGGGAATGAAGGCGCCGACAACGCTGCGCTCTGCGCCATAGACATCGCGCTGTGGGACCTCAAGGCAAAGGTCGCCAACGAACCCCTCTGGCAGACCCTGGGCGCAAGGGAGGGGCGCTGCAAGGCCTACGCGTCTGGGATTGACTACTGCCTGTCCGACGACGACATTTTCAGGTTCTACTCTCGCATGGCCGACCAGGGCGTCGACGGGGGCAAGCTGAAAGTCGGCCTGGACCTCAAGGCGGACCTGCGCCGCATCGGCATCATGGACGAGGCCCTTCGCAAGACCACGAAGCGCCCGCACCTGGCGATCGACTCCAATGAGTACTGGTCGCCCAAGCAGGCGGTCCAGCACATCAGGAAGATCGAAGAGAAGTTCGACCTCACGTGGGCGGAGGAGCCGGCGCGTCGCTGGGACTACGACGGCCTGCGCCTGGTGTCGCGCTCCATACGCGCCGCAGTGTCGTCGGGCGAGAACGTGAACGACATCTCGGACTTCTACCCGCTTATCGCCAATGAGGCGATAGACCTGGTGCAGTGCGGGTCGGGCACCTCGGGCATTACCGGCGCCCGCCAGGTGGCGAACCTGGCCTTCGCGTTTGAGCTGCCAGTGTCCCTCATGAACTGCCAGGCGAACTTCATGGCCCACCTGGGCGCAGCCCTCCCCAACCACAGCGCCCTTGAAGTTGTGGACCCAGGCCGGGAGCATGTGATGAAGTTCAAGCACCACATCGAGGACGGGTGGATAGTGCTTTCTGACGCGCCGGGCATCGGCATCGAGATAGACGAAAAGCGTCTCGCTAGAATGAAGGCGGACAGGCCGCCGCGACCGACAAACATGCCGTTCGCACGGCGGGACGGCGCGGGCCTTAGTGTGGTGCCGCCGGCGCCTGGAGAGGTCCCGTGGGCGTCCGAGTGGGACGGGTCTGCGAAAAAGGGCCGGGCGGCAGTGAAGCGGACTGCGCCGGTCCGGAAAGCAGCCAGCCGGTCTCGGTGATGTGGCTCGCCGGAGTCCACAATGCCATCGGGGACGAACGGCGCTGGATACATCAGGTCGCGTCTGAGATCACGGAGGACTGAAGCATGGCCGGAACTGACAAAGCGCTGGCGGCCCACCTGATGCGCCGCGCCGGGTTTGGCGCCACGCATGAGGAGTTGGAGACCTACTGCGCGAAGTCGTACGAGGCGCTGGTCGAGGACCTGCTCCACCCCGAGCGGTTCCCGGCGGTCGACGATGACGTGCTGCGCCGCTACTACCTCGAACTGAACAACTTCGACTCGTACGTCCCGTGGCAGTCGTACTGGGTGTACCGGATGATCAACACCCGGCGGCCCCTTGAGGAGAAGATCGCCCTTTTCTGGCACCACGTGTTCGCGACGTCGAGCGGGAAGAGCGAACACGGGCCCTCAGGCGCCACCCAGATCGACACGTTCCGCCGTATCGGGCTGTCTGACCTGCGCACAATCTACACCGGGCTGGCCCGGGACCCGGCGATGCTGTTCTGGCTGGACAACTGCGAGAACCACAACGGTGAGCCCAATGAGAACTGGGGCCGGGAGCTGCTAGAGCTGTTCTCAATGGGCGTCGGGAACTACACGGAGCAGGACATCAAGATGGCGTCGAGGGCGTTCACCGGGTGGACGTTCACGCAGCCGCTGCCCCTGGACCCCTACGGCCGCCATACGTCCAGGTTCCAGTACGAGGGCCGCGACCACGACGACGCGGTCAAGACCTTTCTGGGCAAGTCCGGCCGGTTTGACGGCGAGGACATCATCGACATAGTCGTGTCCCAGCCGGCGACCAGCCGTTTCATAGCCCGGCACCTCTACAACTTTTTTGTCGCAGACGAGCCGCAGGTGCCGGCATGGGGCATCGTCCCGCCGGAAGACCCGGATGCGGTGGAGCTCCTGGCGCGCACGCTGCGCGAGAGCAACCATGACATGCGCTCCTGCCTGCGGGTCCTTTTCAACTCTGAGTTTTTCAAGAACTCGGCAGGCAAGCGGGTGAAGAGCCCGGTGGAGCTGGTGATCGGGACCGTCAAAGTCACGGGCAGTCACCGCTTCCCGGAGCCGGGGCTGGCCGAGTTTGCGACAGCGACTGCCGTGATGGGTCAGGCGCTGCTCACGCCGCCTACCGTGGAGGGCTGGCACACCGGCAAGGAGTGGATAGACGCCGGCACGCTGAACGAAAGAGTCAACTTTGCCGTCAACCAGCTCGCTGACCCGAAGAAGCCCGGCGTCGCGGCGATGATCGCCGCTGTGAACAACGGGGCCGCAAAGCTGACCCCCGAGAAGTTCGTCGAAAACTGCGTGGACCTGCTCGGTCCCCTCGAAGTTACTCCGGAGACCAGGCAGGGGTTGGTCGAGCATGCCCGCAAGGGTGGCGACCTGAAGTTCGCCACAGAAAAAGACCGCGCCGAGAGCGAGGCGCGCACGGTGCGCCTGTTGCAGGCCATCGTGTCGTCAGTTGAGTACCAGTTCGCCTGACCGGCGGGAGTTCAGCCAGGGAGGCCGATATGGCAGGAAACGGAAAGTCGCCCACGCTGGTCGTAGTCCAGCTCAACGGCGGCAACGACTTCATGAACACGCTCGTGCCGTACGGGAACAGCCTGTACTACGACGCCCGCCGCACACTTGCGATCGGTGAGGAAAAGGTGCTGCCGGTCAACGGCCAGGTGGGATTCAGCC
>CAYWBD010000304.1:0-2021 GCA_964456315.1 uncultured Thermoflexus sp. | reverse complement strand
AACGTCCCGGGCGAGATCAACGTGGACCTCGCCGACGTACGCACGATCATGCACCAGCCCGGCCGCGCCATCATGGCTATTGGCGAGGCATCAGGCCCCAACGCTGCGCTCGAGTGCGCCCAGATCGCGGTCAGCAACCCGCTGCTGGACATCTCGATCGACGGCGCCCAGGGCGTGCTGTTCTGCATCAACGGCGGCCCGTCGATGACACTCGGTGAAGTCAACGCCGCCGGCGAGTTCATCTCCTCACGGGTTGACCGCCGCGCGATCGTGTTCTTCGGAATGGTCAACAACGAGAAGATGGCCGACCGCGTGCGCATGACGCTGATTGCGACCGGGATCCCCGAGCACGGCGCTCCTGTGATGCGTGCCCCGATCCAGGCAGCCAGCCAGCGCTAGGGCTTGGGCTGCATCTCACGCTGCGGCGGGGCCGCGGTAAGAGACTGAAACGCGTGGGCCGGGCCGCCGCAAGGGGCCCGGCTCACGCCTCCAACTCACCTCGCGACGTGCGCCATCGTCCGTCAACGATCCCGCTCGCCCCGAGCCTGTCGAGGGGCCCCGTTTTGGCCTGCTAGGCCGGGCATGCACTGTACGCAAGGGTGTAGACGCGGCGGGAGTGCGCCTGCATTGACATTCCCCGCTCGCCCCGAGCCTGTCGAGAGGCACGTCTTGACCTGCCAGGCCGAGCCTGCACCGCACACAGGGACGTAGGCACGCCGGGAGACTGCCTCAGGCGGCCGGTTCAGCGCGTCGGTGTGGCCGGCGGGAAACCCAGGCCGCGCTCGCGCATCGAGACATACCTCCCCTGGCCCAGGATGACGTGGTCGACCAGCTCTATGTCCAGGAGTTGGCCAGCCTCGTACACCTTGCGGGTGACGGCGATGTCCTCCGGGCTGGGTGTCGGGTCGCCCGACGGGTGGTTGTGGACAATAGCCACCGAGGGGCAGTTCCGGCGCACCGCAGGTGCGAGAAGCTCTGAAGCCCGCACGAGGGCGGCGTTGACGCTGCCCGCGTAGAGCTCTTCAACGCCCACCACCTGGTTCTTGATGTTCAGGAGCACCACCCGCATGTGTTCGCGGTCCAACGCCGCCATCTCGCCCATGAACAGGCGGGCCAGGTCAGCCGGGCTCGAACAGTCTGGCCGGTCCTCCGGGGTGAGCGCCGCCGCCCGCCGGCCTAGCTCCAGAGCAGCGAGGAGCTGGCAGGCTTTGGCATCGGAGATGCCTTTCTGAGCACAGAGGTCGTCGTAGGCTGCGCGCCCGAGCCCTCCCAGCCCGCCAGATTTCGCAAGGAGGCGGGTAGCAAGAGCGAGGACATTCTCCCCTTCCAGCCCGGTCCGTAGCAGGATGGCGATCAGCTCGGAGTTAGACAGCTGCCCGGCGCCGTGCTGGCGAAGCCGCTCGCGCGGCCTCTCGCCTTGCGGAAACTCGTGGATGGTGATGGAGTTCGCGCGGGCCGGCCCCGTGGTGATCAACGCTGGCCGGGACGCCTCTGTTGGCTGTGCGACTGTTGTCAATGCGACTGCTTCCTGGCTGGTCCCCTAACGCCGGGCGAAGCATACGCAGGGCCGGCCGCAACCTCATAGCGCGGCTGTCACGTGCGCCGTCGCGGGGCGCGGGGTAACGCGACCTGCTCGCAGGCCAAACGCCACAACAACCAGACACGGGCCGCAGTTTGCCGCCCGGGCGCTCCTAGAGCGACAGTTGCCCAGACTTGTCGGTCCGCAGTTCGCCGCTCGGGTGCTCCTAAAGCGGCAGCTGTACAGCCTTGGCGGTCTGAAGCGCCTCGGTCACCGCGTCGGTCCACTCCATGTACTTCACGCCGTCGGCGAAATTGGTGTGGGTGACCGGCTCAAGGCCGCGGATGGCGTTGATGAATTCTTCCTCGACGCGCCACTTCCCGCGCTTTTCTGGAGGTATGGGCATCTCGCGCAGCCCGCGCTCTCCGCGCTTTCCGGCTGATAGCCGCAGCCCTGGAGCGGCCGGGTCAGCGAACTCCGCCGCCTCAAGACGCAGGGTCCC
>CAYWBD010000303.1:0-9512 GCA_964456315.1 uncultured Thermoflexus sp. | reverse complement strand
CGACGGTCATCATCCATCCCTTCGCTGGGTGAAGAATCGCGATGCCGGGACGCAGTCGCCTGGTCTGCGGCTCGACAGGCAGCGCGCGGTACCTCAGTGTCCCCTACCTGCTGCCAGCGCGCTCCAGCACCCGGCCGACCGCGTCCACAAAGCCGTCCAACTCGTTGGGCTCGTGCACCGTGGACACGTTCCCGGCGCAGCGGTTGGACATCAGGTACCCCTCGTTGAGCAGGCCCACAAACATCGTCCGCTGCAACTTCTTGTCGTTCTTGGTGAAAGAGCGGTAGTCGGTCACCGGGTCAGGCGTGAACTGGAGCGCGAACAGCGACGCCACGCCAGTGACGCCCATGGGCGCCTCGACTTCCTTGAAGAGCCTCTGCAACTTCGCCCGCAGGTAGTCGCCCTTCTGCTCAAGCTCCGTGTACGCCGACGGCGTGAGCAGTTCCAGCGTGGTGATGCCCGCCGCGGCGGCCATGGGGTTGCCGTTGAACGTGCCGGCGTGCTGGATGCGGGGGGCGCCCTTCGTCGGGTCGTACAGGGACATGATGTCGTCCCGGCCGCCAAATGCGCCCACGGCCATGCCGCCGCCGATCACCTTCCCGAAGCAGGTCATGTCCGGCGTCACCCCGTAGTGCTCCTGCGCGCCGCCGCGGGCCACGCGGAAGGCGATCACCTCGTCGAATATGAGCACGATGCCCAGTTCCTTCGTGACCTTTCGCAGGCCCTTCAGGAAGTCGGGCCGGGCGGGGATCATCCCGCACTGGCCGTTCACGGGCTCGACAATGACCGCCGCCAGTTCATGCGCGTGGGCGCGGATGATGCGCTCGCACGCCGCGATGTTGTTGTAGGGCATCACGACCACGTCGTCTGTGATCGCCGTCGGGATGCCCTCGAACCCGGCGACAGGGTCCGGGTTGAGCGCGTCGCCAGCCTGGTCGAGCGGCGGCTGGACGCTGAACGACACGATGTCGTGCGTGCCGTGATAGGCGCCCTCGCACTTGGCGATCTTCTCGCGCCCGGTGAAGGCTCGCGCTGCCCGGATGGCGTTCAGCGTGCCCTCAGTCCCGGAGTTCACGAAGCGCACCTTGTCCACGGAAGGGACGCGCTCAACGAGGATTTCCGCCCACTTGATGACCGACGGGCTGGGCGCAGGGAACGACAGCCCTCCGTTCTCAAGCTGCTCCCGGACCGCCTGGACGACCTTCGGGTGCCGGTGCCCGACGATGAGCGTGGTCATGTTGTTGACCATGTCCACGCGCTCGTTGCCGTCGACGTCGTAGACCTTCGTGCCGCGGCCGGACGTGATGTACGTAGGAAACGGCGGCCACCAGATCGAGTTGCGGGAGTCCCCGCCGGGCATCACCTTCAGAGCGCGCTCGTGCAGCGCGGCAGACTTCGGGTTGGCCCTGATGTAGCGTTCGGTCTCATTTTGCAGCGCGTCTGGCATGTGAATGACTCCTGCCACCTTTATTTGTCCGCTCTCCGTTTGCGGGAGAGGGTGCTCCTGAGTTTTCATCCCTTCTCCCCTTGCGGGAGAGGGTCAGGGTGAGGGGTGCGTCGGTCTGACACCTGTTCAGGGCGCAAGTTGCGTCGAAAAGGGTACACCCACGGCCCGCCCGCGCCGTGACGCTGCACTGCGACGGCGTGGCATCCCCAGCCCGGAGTGATGGCTGCCACGACCGCCCCCGTGTGGCCTGCGCCACTGCCGCCAGTGGCCGGTACCCACTACTCTCGGGAGTGGCATGCCACACCCAACCGCCAGCATATGAACCGGCTCGGTGCCTCCAGCACGACCATCGCCGGAGCCTCCGGGCTCCTTACCGCGCTCAGCTTCGCCGCCGACGCAGCGTCGCTCGTGCCGGGCGCGCGCTGGTCCTTGGTCGCCCTCGGGTCATTCACCCTTTTTGCCGCCGCCATGACTTGGAAAGTGCGTGCGCTGCGCCCCACTGCCCACCCCGTCGCAGGCTCAGCGCCGAGGCTCCGCGTCGGTGAGGCGCGGGAGGAGCCCGAAGGGTCAGGCGACTTCATGCTCGAGGTCCACAACGACGGCGGGCCCGCCGAGGTCTGGGCCACGGTCGCATCGCCTGGCGACCTGGGCCTGCCTGTGGGCGCAGGTGTGCGCTGGGCCGGGGCAAGCACGCCATCGGTCACGATTGGCACGGGCGAGATGATGCGGGCGCACCTGGCGCGCCTGGAGCTAGACACGAAGACGCTCTCCGGCCGCTATCACCTCCTGTATGTGCGCGACGGCGTCGGCGGACAGCACACGACAGCCTCGTGGGTAGTCGGCAACCGCCGCACCCCACGGCCCAGGCCCGAGCTGATGCTCTCGTTCAGCACCACACCATCGCTGCCGAACGGCCCGCTCCGAGTACACATCCGGCTCGTCGAACAGGGCATCCAGAAGCTCGCGGCGTAGGGGCACGCGGCATCAACCAACGCCACGCGGCTGGAGCCTGTTGGCTCGTTCCGCTCGCCCTGAGCCTGAACTTCGCTGGTTCTGTTGAGGTGATCGCTTGAACGATCGTCATCCCGATGACGTAGGCGCAATTATCCCATTGCGATTCAAACTGGTGTGCACCCTGGGTAGGTAGGTTTTGAAGAGGAGCTGCCCGCCGACTCCTGTACGTACTGTCTCGCATGGGGGACGCAACAAGTCGCGGACGGGTCGAGAGCTCTCATGGGCACGTTGGCTGATCCGCCAGAAGTTCGGTTCGAGTCCCCTCAGGTGGAGCTGAGCAACCCAAATTTAGCGTTCGGAGCATCACGTTCCCGCTGGCGGCCTGAGGATGTGTGGTGGGTGCCCTACCCGTCTTCTGCGGTCGTTGCACGGGACCCGATCAAACCGCCGTCACGCTATGAGGAAATAGTGCGCACGGGGGATCCGTCCTGGTGGAGTCCGAGCCCGTGGAATGGAGGACTGGACAGCGTCCAGTCCTTGCACCAATGCTCCGGCGATTGTCAGATCGAGACTGGTGCCGGTGGTCCGCGCCTGGATCATGGTGGTCGGCACATTGTCGCCGTTTCGACGATTATGTATTCTCGCATCCGTCCGAATCGAAAGCGTCGGCCGATCCTAAGGGAGGACTGCGGTGCGAAGCATGTGGACTGGCATATCGTTGGCCGCGGCTTCGGTGCTGCTGACACTGGCGGGCGCTGCCTGCGGAGGAGGGCCGGAAATGTCGGCGGAGGGCTCGCCGACTGCGTCCGTTGGACGGCCCGCCGGATCGGCGGAAGGCTCGCCGACTGCGTCGCCTGGACAGCCCGCAGGTTCGGCGAGCGAAATCGCGGAGGCGCAAGCCAGCCTCCGCAAGACACCACGCGACGTCGAGCTGGACGCCCTCATCGAGAGTATCGACCTCAGGGCGTCGTTCGGTGAGCGCTCGGAGGAGATCATCGACCAGTGGCGCAAGACGCGCATTGAGGCGGCGCGTGGTCTGGAGCGCGCGAGCGCCCAGACCGGAAGAGTGCCAGGGCTTGCCGCGCCTTCGCCGCAGTACACGCCAGACCCCAGCCTCATGCAGGGGCAATTCGTATATGTTTTCGCAACCTGGCTGGATAAGCTCACCGACAAGGGGTCAAGCTGGCTGGATGGACTCAACGCCAGGGGCGGTTCCGGCGAAGCGCAACAGACGAGGGGCGGAACTGAGGAAGGGCCGACCACAAAGACGACCACGGTCCTTGATGAAACGTTTCGGGTGAGCGCTAGCGGCTCGCGTCCGACCATGTTTATGCGTTGGGTCTACCACACAAAGACAGTGGACAAGGCGACCGGGGCGACCGTGCTGGAGGCGGACGAGGACCGCACGATGACCGGTGCTATCGATGTTTGTCCGACCGAAGCGGGGCTCGTCCCCGCCTCTCTCGATTCAGTGATAGAGCACGTCGCCGCGAAGAACGGCGGGGCGCAGACGAACCTCATTTTTAAGACGAACAGCACGTTTTCGGGCCACGTCAGTGATCAGGCCAAACTGGACAATGTGGACCAGGAGATCAAGACCTCTGTTTCGTTCCCATCTGGCATCGTCACCGGCGCCCTCTCCAGCTCGGGTGGCAAGTCGTCCGCCACGTTCGGCGGAACTGCCAGTGGGCAAGGCCTGGCAGTGTTGGAATTGGGGCAGGCGTCGCTCATGGCCGGCGCAGACGGCCTAGACCCTTATGAAGAGGCGGAGAATCTATGGCGCCACGGCAGGTGCGTTGTCGTCCAGGCCTACGGCGTTGAGACGCCTGTCCGAGTCGCTGAACAGGAGATGGCCGCGCACCGGGAGGAGGCGGCCGTAGGCCAGGAAGCAAAGTTTGATGTGACCCTGCGGCACCGCTTCGGTGGGGGCACACTGAACCAGCCGGTTGAAGCGACGCTTGCTACAGGCGCCGGTGAACTCGATCCAACGCGGGTCGATGCTCCTCCAGGCAAGATCTCATACACCGCCGTGAGTCAGGGGGAGGCCAGAGCTCGGCTGCAGTCGACCTCGAACCGTGGCATAGGCACTCTCGTCCTTGTGTTCGAGACGAAGCCTGCAAAGTGGACCGGCACGATAACGTCTGTCACGACCTCTCAGACCTCCCACTCTACCCAGGGCGAAGGGGGAGCAAGCTCAAGTCTGCGAACGGAGACGTCCAAGTTTGAGTTCCAGATCACGGAGCCCGAAGAAGACACTCAGGACAGTGCAGGCACCTATAGGTCCAACGGGTCAAGCTCATACAACATGCAATCCAACTCCACCAGTTACAACACCAGGAACTGCGGGGGAGAAGGCATTCGCCGGCTCACTACTACAACCAAAGGTTCCGCCAGTGGCTCAGCATCAGGAGAAGGCAGGATCATGATTGCCATCTCCGAAGACGGCCAATACCGGATCATGGCAAACGCTAATTATGGGATGGCCATCCAAGGTGAGGATTCCACAGAGGAAGAGAGTGGATGCCGGGCCGTTCTCGTCAGGCGCGTGTCTCCAATCGACATCCCAGCGACGTTTGGCTCAGGCGGGAGCGCCCAAGCGGTAGGTACTGTCGATCAAGCGAACCCGAACGTGCTAAAGGGTGAGAAAAAGGAGTCGGGGGAAAGCCCAACCTCCAAGTATGAAACCGTCGTTACCTGGAACCTCAAACGCGACTAACTACTCATGCGCCTCACGCTGGCGCACTGCAGCGGTCGAATGTCACGTTGGCGAACCACAAGGCAGGACGACCTCGACACGCATGGGACCAGCCTGTCCTGGCTGTTCACGCTGACCTGCGAGCCACGCCGATGACGTGCGGCCTCACGGGCTACGGGCCGAAGCCTTAACGCTCCCGCTCAGCGATATCGAAGCCCGCGGCGCGGATGGCGGCGACGGTGTTGCGGTCTGGCTCGCAGCCGTGGCCGGCGACCCGCCAGAACGGCTTGACCGCCCGCTGGAACAGCGCCCAACAACGGCCCTCGGACCGCACGTGCTCGAAAAAACGGAACTCCCCGTCAGGCCTGAGCACGCGGCTGACCTCGCGCAGCGCCTCCTCCTGACTGTTCACGCTGCACAGGACGAGTGAGGCGACGACTGTGTCGAACGACGCGTCCGGGAACGGCAGTGACTCCGCGCCCGCCTGCACGACAGTTGCCGGCACGCCGTGTGATTCGAGCCTCCAGCCTGTCTCAGAACTGGAGAACGGGCCTTGACCTGAGCCCGTGGGCCAGGCGCAGCCTTGCTGTGAACCGGCAGAGGTATGAAGAGGGAGAGGCTGTGGCAGCGCCGACGGGCCGTAGCAGTCCTATTGCCGGCTTCTGGGGTGAAGGCCGAGTTGGCCGGGTGGTCGTGACCCGCCACATGATCCGGAGGTTGAATGCCGTCGCCAGCAGTTCGAACTCCGCCCTCACGTTGGCCAGCCCACGGAGCAGAAAGCGCCGCGCCCCCATCTGTTCCTTGAGGATGCCGAAGACCGGCTGGGGGTGAGCAGCGAAGGGGGGGAGGTCAGCGATATTCACGGCTGGCCTGCTGACTAGCCCGGCCAGACGTGGCCCGGCCGCACCTTGCCCGAAACGTTGCGCCCGTCCTGCTGACTGCTCAATAGCTGCTGCCTCCATCCAACCTGAGCGGGCGGACCGGCGGCCTGCGCGCGATTATTGACGTTCCCTCGCCGGGGTCATACCCTCACCCCGCTGGTACGTGGACTTGAAGGCCCTTGCAATGCCATTCCCGAAGAGGAACGCTTAGTGAGAATAAGACGGCTTGCGCTATTTCCAGGCGCACTGCTCGCGATGGTCATCGCAGTGGCAGGCTGTTCCAGTTCGCCCGAAGCCGAACAACAGACCGCAGGTAGTCTGCAGACGGGGTTTGACCAGCAAGCCGCCCCCACGAACATGTTCCGCGTCGCGCCCGTTGCCGCCGGGTCGGCCCCGCCCGCCGCGAACCTTACGGTCGGCCAGGGCCAGTTCTTCTCCTACGCCCTGCCACAGGGCTGGAGCGTTGCCGAGGACGGGCAGTTCGCCTTGACTCTGGTCGCCCCGGACAGCAACGCCATCACCGTGATGGTCGGCAATGCGGGCTACCCGCCCAACTATCCTGCCGACCAGTTCGTGTACGAAAAGCTCCTGGCGCTCCAGCCGCAGGACCTCCAGATCGGCCCGCCTCGGCAGGCGGCGCCTGTCAGCGGCTTCGGCGTCGCCTACGAGTTCGACGTCGCCTACACGGTCCGCGGCGTGCCCAGCGTCGGAGTCGCAAAGGCCTCTATCGCCACCAGCTATGACTCCGCTGTCATGGTCATGACCGCCGCCCTCTCTGCAGTCACCCAGTGGCCTGAGTACGCCTCCTGGCTGCCGCTTGTGGCCGAGCAGATCTCCGCCACCAACGGCGCAGCCTTCGGGATACGGGGCGTCATGGCGCAGAACCTGCAGAACTCCACCGCCTACGCCGAGGCCGCACGCCAGTACCGCGACTGGTCGCAGCGCAACTGGCAGCAGGTGACCGCCGACCGGAACGCCTCAGTCGACAGGACGAACACGGGGTTCCGCGAAGCGATTGGAGGGGTGCAGACCTATAACAACCCCTTCGGCAACAGCGCGCCGGTAGAGCTGCCCACCACCTACCAGTATTACTGGACGGACACGCAGGGCAACTTCCTCGGCACAAACGACCCGAGCGCCAACCCGAATGTCGGGTCGCCGACCGAGTGGAGAATCATGCCGCTGCGCCAGCGGTAGGCTCCCGCCCCTGGCGTCATTCCTGTGAAATCAGGAATCCAGCCGCCTGGGCGCCCTGAGCCTGTCGAAGGGCCCCGTCCTGCGCTTCCTTGTCCTTCGACAAGCTCAGGACGAACGGGCGTGCCCGGACAGGAGCGCACAGAGCTCCGGTAGGGCCACCGCCGCGCTGGCACGCACCACCACGCTCGCCACAGACGTCAACTTCGTCTCGTTGGGGTTGACCTCGATCACCGTCGCGCCGTTGGCGTGCGCGATCCAGGCGAGGCCGCTGGCGGGCCGCACCGTCGCCGATGTGCCAATCGCCACGATGCAGTCGGCCTTGTCCACCTCCGCCCTGGCCGCAGACATGCGGTCTGCCGGCAGCGGCTCCCCGAACATCACAGAGTCGTACTTGACGATGCCCCCGCACTCAGCGCACGGCGGCGGCAGGTCCCGCGGCGGCACGAACGTGTCACGGGGCGTCCTGCGCCCGCAGCCCAGGCAGCGGTACTTGCTGCGGTTGCCGTGGACCTCTATCAGCCGCTGCAACCCGGCCCGCTCCTCAAGCCCGTCCACGTTCTGCGAGACCGTCGCCTTGAACACGCCCATGCGCTCGATGGCCGCCAGCGCGTGGTGCGCCGGGTTGGGCTGCGCCTGCTCCAGCGCCCGGCGCAGCTCCAGCACGTAGGGGTCCTGCGTCTCGGTGACCTCTCGCCGCCACCAGCCGGGCGGATCCGCCAGGAACCGCTGGTAGCCATCCATGCGCGGCTCGCCGAACTTGGCCCACAGGCCGTCGTCGCCCCGGAATGTGGGGATGCCGCTCTCTGCCGATAGCCCGGCGCCCGTCATGGCGACGACGTGGCGGCTGGATGCGATGACGCGCGCCGCGGCCTCAACCATTCGTCCCCTCTCCCCTTGCGGGAGAGGGCTAGGGTGAGGGGTCAGTGACGACATCGGTACGGTGAGGACTGAGTGTCATTGGTTGCACAAAGACGCCTCGGCTTCGGGAGTCCCGACTGTGTCGACGCCATCATCCCGACCGATCGTGCCGGCAGGGGCCAGCCCTTGTCATTCTGAGGCACGGACCCTGAGCGAAGCCGAAGGGGCAGTGGCGAAGAATCTAGCTCAGCTGATGACGCACCTAAGACCTGGGCCTAGCGGGTCGTCATCATCACACGCATGCTACGCGCCGTCGTTTGAGCTAGTGTCCCGACGCCGGAATGGAGCTCCTAATTGACCCCTCACCCTGACCCTCTCCCGCAAGGGGAGAGGGAATGAAGGAATGGGCTCAGGACTTCTGAGACGGGACACTAGCGGGTCGTCATCATCACACGCATGCTACGCGCCGTCGTTTGACCTAGACTCTTCGCGTCGGCCCTCGGGGCCTTCGCTCAGAATGACATCACCACCGTCCGCCGCGGTCCTGAAACCCCATTAGCTCCCGATGCCCGAGATGGCCGCGCCCAGGCCGCTCAGGCCCTGCCGCATCGCCAGCGCCACGGCGATCATCACCGCGCCCATCACGATGCCCACCGCCACGTTGTCCCGCGCCAGTTCCGCCGTCTCGTCGATGCTTGTCGTGATGCGGTCCCAGAGCCGGTAGGCCAGGAAGATTGTGAACGACGCCAGCGCCAGCCCGGCCAGGAGTTGGATCAGTCCGAAGCCGACGGCCCGGACGTACTCCGCCGCATCCGACCCGGACCGCACGTCGGTCAGCGCCTGCGTGAGCCCGACGATGCCAGACGACGTGACCAGCACCACCGCGATGATCACGCCGGCCATCATCGCTGCGACCGCCTTGTTGCCCTTCTTGAGCTCTGCCTCCTCGTCAATCCCCTTCGTGAGGCGGTTCATGATGCGCATCGCCCAGAATATGGACAGCATGGCGATCCCGATGCCGATGACGAGCTGCGCGATCCACACGCCGAGCCTGATAAAGGTCTCCGCCAGTTCGCCGATCAGAAGTACGTCTCCCATTGCGCTTCTCCCCCCCAGATAGTTGCTTTGTGGCCCCCTGCCCCGACCCTCTCCTGCGAGACGACATCGGGACAGCCGCACGCCGGCCCACTTGATAGCGAGGCGGGATTATAGCGTCAGTCGCCTGCCGCCCGACAGCGTCCTTCCGGCGGGCGCAAGGACCCAGCGCCTTCTAGCCGCCCCCTACGCCAGCGCCTTCTTCAGCGCCGCCTCGTTCAGCGACAGACCCAGGCCAGGCTTGTCAGACAGGTGCATCACGCCGTCCTTGTCTGGAAGGAGCGGCTCGCTGAACAACTCCTGCACGGCGCGCGGGTCGCCAGAAAACTCGGTCGAATACTCGTGCGGCCGCGTCGCATTGGCCACCGTCGAGTAGGCGTGCAGA
>CAYWBD010000302.1:0-3819 GCA_964456315.1 uncultured Thermoflexus sp. | reverse complement strand
GGCGCCCGAGGACGCCCGCGCCCAGACGGTCGGCGCCTACTACCTGGCGCGCAGCGTGCTGATCATCCCGGCCGGCATCGCGGGCGGGCTCCTGTGGGCGCGTCAGGCGCAGATGCCGTTCTGGCTGGCGGCGGCGATCGGGGCGGTGGGCGTGACGTACTTCATAATCGCGTTCCGTCGGCCGGCGGCGGGCGAGCCGCACCCCGCCTGATGCGGCGGGGTCCACTCCCAGGCCGCAGCGTGTTCGCGCCGGTCGGTCGCGCGCCTGGCCGGTCCTGCCACCAGTCTGCGACGAGCGATCCAATCGTGCGTCGGGTTTAGCCGTCCTAAACAGAGCCGCGCCCGTTGGTCGCGAGGAAAGCGATCCGGGAATGCGGGAGCGTGTCGGTTTCGATTGACACTTTCATGACCGGCTCCTAATCTTACCTCCGTTGACTCCATGCGATCCGCACATCCACGGGGTTGAGAGCCAATGTCAGCGATCGTTCCGGGTCGTCCGCTGCGAATCGTTGCGCTTTCCGCCGGGTTTCCCCTCGGCGGCGTTGGCTGGCCGTGGTGGACGCGGCGACACAAACTCCTCATGCGCGCCGGCTCTGAGGTCGCCGGACCGCCACCATCCGTCCATCCGCGTTCCCCTCCTCCTTCCGACCCGCCGACGATTCCGTGCCCGGCCACCTTGCAACTCCGCCTTTCCCACCGAGGGTCGTCACAGAAAGGGACAGCCGCCATGAGATTCTTGGCCACGCTAGCACTCGCATCGCTGGCCGCACTCAGCCTGGACATCAGCGCTGCGGTCGCCAGCCACTTCCAGTATGCCACCATGAGCTGGGCGCCCATCGAAACAAAGGGCGTGGACTCGGTCGTGGTCAAGATCAACCTTCGCATGGGCTTCCGGAGAAACGGAAACTACGCTATTCCCCCGGGCACCGGCAGCTTCCCAGGCGGCTGCGACATCCTGGCCGACCCGGGCGACATCATCTGGGATAACCAGGGCCCCACCTATTTGGACTTCGGCGACGGAACGTTTTCATCTTTGACCGAAGCGCTGAAGTTCAGCGTGACCTCCGTCGACTGCGCGCCGGGCGCCGAGCACAACTTCCTCGTCGCCGACGCGATCAATCCGGGCGCCACCAACGCGGGGGGCACCCTGCTCAACAATGTGGGCATCCTGCACACCTACGTTGGGCCGGGCCCCTTCACGGCGGTTCTGTCGAGTTTCCCCGGCTCCGGCCCCGCCTGTTGCCGGATCGGCCAGTTCCCTCAGTTCGGGTTTCCTTGCCTCACCAACCGTTCCGAGGGCCCCTACCCGATCCAGACCAACATTTCGCCGCAAAGCGGCAACAGCTCCCCGGTCACCAGCATGCCCGTGAAGCTGAGCGTGCCGCGCGGTGTGGCGTCGACCTTCCCGGTGCCGGGCGCCGATCCTAACGGAGACGCGATCCAATGGCGGATGTCCACGGACGCCGAAGCCGGAGGCGGCCCGCACCCGCCCAACATGAGCATCAACTCCGCGACCGGCCTCGTGACCTGGGACAATTCGCTGCTCTCCTCGGCCTGCGCCTGGACGACGCAGATCATGGTCGAAGACCTCGCCGGCGCGACGGTGAAGACCAAGAGCCCCGTGGATTTCCTCCTCTTCATCTGCGAAGGGAGCCCGAGCGCACCCGTGTTTGCCGGCGGGCCGACCTGCGGCGGGACCGTGACCATCGAGGCCTGCCAACCTTATACCTTCCCGCTTTCGGCCAGCGACGCCGACGCCGGAGACGTTGTGAGCCTGGCGGTCTCGGGCCTCCCCGTGGGTGCGAGCATGACGGCTCCACTGCCGACGTCGGGCAACCCGGTGGGGAGCAGCTTCTCCTGGACGCCCAAGGGGGCACAGGTAGGGACCCACGTCATCACCTTCATGGCCTCGGACGGCTGCAACCAGACGCTCTGCAACCTGACGATCGTCGTGACCCCGAGCCTGACCCCTCCAGTGTTCGCCAGCGGGCCGACCTGCAACGGGACCGTGACCATCAAGGCCTGCCAGCCTTATACCTTCTCGCTTTCGGGCAGCGACCCCAACGTCGGAGCTGTGACCCTGTCGGTCCCCTCGGGCCTCCCCGTGGGTGCGACCATGACGCCGGCACTGCCGGCCTCGGGCAACCCGGTGTCGAGCACCTTCAACTGGAAGCCCACGGGGGCACAGGTAGGGCTCCACGTCCTGACCTTCGCGGTCTCGGACGGCTGCACCCAGCAGCTCTGCACACTGAAGATCCAGGTGATCCCGAACCCGACCGCTCCCGTGTTCGTCGGCGGGCCGGCCTGCGGCGCGGTCGTGGACATCCTAGTCGGTGTGCCCTATACCTTCACGCGCACGGCCAGCGACGTCGAGGCCTCAGACCTTGTGACCCTGACGATGACGGGCCGCCCCGCGGGTGCGACTATGACGCCGGCACTGCCGACCTCGGGCAACCCGGTGGCCAGCGTCTTCTCCTGGACGCCCACGGCGGCACAGGTAGGGGCCCACATCATGAACTTCATAGCCTCGGACGGCTGCAACCAGAGCGTCTGCGGCCTGACGATCCGGGTCCATCGTCCTCCCGATTGCTCGCAGGCGGTGGCGTGCGTGCCGACACTGGGGTCGCCGAACCACAAGTATCAGCCGGTCACTATCTGCGGCGTGACCGATCCGGACGGCGACCCGGTGACCATCATTGCGACCGGGATTACCCAGGACGAGCAAGTCAACGTGCGCGGGTCCGGCAACCACTGCCCCGACGGCAAGATCGCTGGCGGTCAAGCCTCGGTGCGCGCGGAGCGTTCCGACGGAGGCAACGGCCGGGTCTATGCCATCTCCTTCACGGCCAGCGACGGCCGGGGCGGCGAGTGCCAGGGAGTCGTCTACGTGTGCGTCCCGTTAGATTTAGATACGAGCGTGGCCTGCATCGACGATGGCCATAGGTACGACTCGACGGGTCCGTGCACTGGCGGGAAGGTGAACCCGGAGGTCGCCGTGGTCCCCACCGAGTTCGGCCTGACGGTCGGGAAGGTGACGGGGGCCCTGGCGACGCTGGAGTTCGGGCTGCCGCAGGACGCCCAGGTCGAGTTGAGCGTGTTCGACGTGGCGGGACGGCGGCTGGCGACGGTCGAGAACGGGCAGCTGGCGGCGGGGGTGTATCAGCGGGCCTGGGACATGAGCGGTGCGACGAACGGTGTCTACTTCGTGCGGCTCCGCGCGGGTGCGGTGATGCTGACCAAGACGCTGGCAAAGATCCAGTAGTCCGCACCGAAATCGTCCGTAAACACGTGTGGGGGCTGGCTTCGGCCGGCCCCCACACGTTGTACCCCCGCCATGGGAGCTGACTCGGAGGTGGAAGCCCTCCGGTGACTTGGTCACCACGACCGCAGGCGGGCTGTTGCGGCGCGCCGTCAACCTTCCGAACCGCCGGATGCGGACCCGCATGTCCGGTGGTGTGGGAGGGGAGTCGCGGGGCGAACCCACTACACGCCGTCGGCCTTGTGCCGGCGGGTCGTGTGCACAGCGCGGAGCGAGTGGGTTAGGATGCCTGCCCTCGCGCCGGGCGGATGTCGCGCCCCGCACCCGCGAAGGAAGGAGCGCATGACCGCCCCGAACGCGCCACCGGCCGCGCCCCGCCTGGGTCTCTCGGAGCTGATCCTGAGGGTCCGGGATCTCCCCCGCGCGGTGGCGTTCTACCGCGACGTGGTCGGGCTGACCGTGGAGCGCGAGCCCTCGACCGATTGGGCGTGGCTGTGGAGCGGGCCGCCCGGGTCGCTCCCGCGCATCGGGCTGACCAGCCGACCGCTCAGCTACGGGGC
>CAYWBD010000301.1:0-3944 GCA_964456315.1 uncultured Thermoflexus sp. | reverse complement strand
CGCAGCGGTTGTAGACCTGGACGTTGAGGCCCTCAGCGTTGTGGTAGGTGGCGTAGACAGGGCAGACCGGCTCGCACGGCGCGTTCTCGCAGTGCTGGCACATGATCGGGATGTAGCGGGCCTTGACATCGGGGTACTCGCCCTGCCAGTAGCGCTCGACCCTGATCCAGGACATGGCGCGGTTGCGCTGGAACTCTGACTCGTAGGCGATGGGCACGTTGTTTTCGGCCTGGCAGGCGAGCACGCAGGCCTGGCAGCCAGTGCAGCGGTCGACGTCGACCACCATGCCCCACCTGTGTTTGCCGAACTGTTCTTTCTGTGTCGTCATTAGTGGTTACCTGAGAGCCCGTTCGGTCATCTCGTGCTTGACTTCTTCGTGGGCCGCTTCCTGGGCCTCGTGGGCGGTCTGACCGGGTGACACGACCAGGACCGGGACGCCTGGCTCCGTCGGGTAGGCCTCGACATCGCCCTCGAACTTGGCGAGCTTCTGCTTGACACCCTTCCGTAGGACGCGCACCCGTGTGGCAGCCCACGCCAGCGCGCCTGTGTCAGCGTCCTTGGTCTCGGTCAGGACCGCCAGCACGTTTGAGCCGCGCCCGGCCGCCCACCGGCCCGTGTGCTCGTGGCCCTGCCCCATTGGCACGCCGATCACGCCCGGAGGCGCACCGGGGTGCGGATAGGCCAGCGCCTCGATCTCACCAGTCGCCGAACGGATCAGGAGCCGGTCGCCTTCGACGATCCCCATCCGGCGGGCATCCGACTTGCTCACCTCGGCCCACGTTGACCAGGCCGCCGAGGATACCGGGTCAGGCGACGCCTGCGCCCAGGGTGTCGCGGCCAGCCGTCCGTCCAGCAGCGAGTTTGAGACAAACGGGACCAGCGTGAACTCTTCGCCGTCGCCTCCAGGGGCGTCGGCCAGCACAGGCGCCGAAACATCAACCGCTGGCTGTGCGGCCGGAGGCGGCGCGGCGTTGGTCGCCTTCGTGTCCCAGAACCCGCCGCGCTGGAGGACGCCGTTCCAGAAAAGCGTCCTGTTCGGGGCGCTGACGGACCCCGCACCGCGCTTGGCGTCGAATAGCTGGCCAGCCGCCTGCTGAGCGAGGTCCTGCATCGAGGTTGCGCCGATCGCGCCTCCCGCGGCCCAGAGCAGGACATCCCCGAACCCGCGGGCGTCTGAGAGCAGCGCTGTCCCGTCGAGGTTGAAGGCCGGAGAAGCAACGGGCTGCTGGAACCCGACGACCTCGTACCCGGGCGCAGGCTCCGGTATGTCAGTGCCCCAGGTCTCAAGGAAGGTCTTTTCTGGCAGGACGAGGTCGGCGTGCGCTGCGCTATCGTCAAGGACCGTCGCGAATGCGATCACGTTTGGCACCTTGGCCAGCGCACCCGGAGCGTCCACAGACCTCGGCAGGCCGTGGACAACATCGGCCCCGCGCAAGATGACCGTGCGCACGCTGCCGGCGCGCCACTGCGCAAGCTCTGCCTGCCACGCGCCGAACGACGCGCCATGGGCAGAGTCAGGGACGCCGGGGAGCGAAGATGGCGGGTTGAAGATGATGCCGCCCTTCTTGCCGACAGCTCCGGAAAGGTAGTTGAGGGCAAAAATGGCCGACAGGCTCTGCGTCCCGTTGCTGTGGGCGCCTGCGCTTCCCCCGCCAAACGCAACGCCGGGGCCGCCCCTGGTGAACTTTTCGGCCGCCTCCCGAAGGCGCGACTCCGGGATGCCGGAGTTACCGTCGCCTGCGACCGCGGCCACTGATGCGCCTGCCAGGGCCGCCGGTGGCACCGCGGCGCGGTACGCCGCGATGGCGTCGGCGGGCACTTTCTGCTCGTCAACGATGATCCGGCCGATCGCCAGCGCGACGCGGCCTTCCCAGCCGGGTCGCACCGGCAGCCAGCGGTCCGCGGCAGCGGCGGTCATGGACATGCGGGACTCGACATGGGTGAGGTAGCCGTGGTCTTTGGCGTTGAGGCGGAACTTTCCGTACTTGACGGACATCCCGACCGGTGAAACCCAGGTCGAGAGCCAGTCTGCCCCGAAAGACAAGACCACGTTTGAATTGGCGATGTCAATGTCGGGGAGCCGGTCCTGCCCGAACACCCGTTTGATCGCGGCATGCAGGACGCCCTGCTCGACAGGGTCGAACATTACGTGCCGGCCCTTGAACGACCCCGCGAACTGGGAGGCGACCCAGCCGAGATGCCCCCGCAGCGGGTTGGTGACAACGACCAGGCTGCCTTCAGACTCAGCGATGGAGTCGAGCAGCCGGCGCTCCGCCTGGGCCCACGTGACCTCGCCCAGCGCGCCGCCCTTGCTCCGCCGCATCAGAGGTCGCTTGATCCGATCCGGGTGGTACAGCATTTGCAATGTAGCGTCGTAGCGTGCGGACTGCTTTCCCAGGTTGACCGGGTAGTCCGGGTTGCCTGCCGTCTTTTTCGCCCGGCCCTGCATGACCCGGACAATCAGCCCGTCGCCGCCGGGGCTGTCCGGCCAGACGGTGGCATACCACGCGTCTTCGCCGCGGACCAGGTCCTCGGGGAGGTCAGCCGGGCTCTGGATCACCAGCTCGCGCTCGGGCAGGCCGCAGGCGACAAACACCGCCGCGCCCGCCGTTGCGGCGGTGCCTGCCATGAACTGGCGTCTTGTGAGCTTCATCGTGGGGGTGTCTTTTTCATCGCAGCCTAGTGGTGGCAGACCGTGCAGTCAGTGGGCGCGTTGTTATCACGGTGGCAGTTGACGCACTGGCCCATCTTGAGAGGCTCCACCTGGGCGACCGCTGCCATGGCCGCGACGTCCCCGTGGCACGTCGAGCACACTGCAGACGCCGGGACGGTCGACTGCGTCAGGAGGCTGGCGCTTGACGGGTTGCGGATGGCGGCAGGGTTAGCCGTCAGAAAGCGGATGTGGGCCTCGTGCACGAAGCGGACGTGGTCCGGCATACGGTGTATGCGCTTCCAGTTCACGGGGGCCTTTGTCGTTATATCGGTCAGCCCCCCCGCAAGCCGCAGCTTCTGCAGTTCGACATTAGCCTCCGGCCCTATGGCCTGGTGGCAGAACATGCACTGCTGCACTGACGGCACGCCTGCGTTGGCCTGGGAGGTCACCATCCTGTGGCAGAAAGTGCAGTCAAGGCCGACGCCCGTCAACGGCTGTCCGTCATTGCCCAGCCGCGGGGTCCCGTCCGGGTTAAGTAGCGGCATGTTCCCGGCGTGGACGGTATGGGGGTAGAGGACCGGCTGGTCGAACGTCTGCTCGAACCCCAGGATGGGGACAGGCTGACCTAGCCACCCGGTGACGATCAGCGCCGTCACGAATGCCATGCCCGCGGTTACGACCAGCCCGCCCAGTGCCACGAACGGGAACAGGACCTTGAACCGCGTCGACGCGGTCCGGTTCCGTTCCTTCATGAATGCCATGAGCTCGCGCAAGCGGGGGAGGTCTCCGGCCACCGGGGGTCGTGCTTACTGCCAGTAGCTGGGGTGGAGTCTCTTGACGATGTCGTCGGCGTTGATGCCGGCGAGGACTAGCATTGAGATCAGTCCGAACACTCCGAGCAGGCCCGTGGCGTAGAGCGGCATCCGGAGTTTCTCGAACTTCGCCGGGATAGTGCGGGTCGCGACGGCCGACGGGATGAACGCGTGGGCGACCATCAGGGACGTCCCTGCCACGATCGCGCAGACCAGCGCCAGCCACATGAACTTCAGGGCTGTGCCGATCTGCCCCCACTCTGAAGGCGAGAGTGGCGCTGAGGTTTCCATCTGTAAGTGACTGGCCCCCTGGGTCCCCGCACGGGACGTGCACCCCCGCGCCGGTCGGAGCCCGCGGCATCGCCAGGGCGCGAAAGTAGTGTGAAAAGTATCACGACCGCGAATACAGCGTCAAGGCGATGCGCGGTCAGTTGCAGCCGGGTTGGCCGGGCGATACGTGGCACGTTGCCTGGCCGATG
>CAYWBD010000300.1:0-4541 GCA_964456315.1 uncultured Thermoflexus sp. | reverse complement strand
CGGTGAAGGAGATGGCGCAGTTCACCGGGATCTTCGCAGCACCCGAGGGCGGGGCGACACTGGCTGGCCTGAAACGCCTGCTCGCCCAGGGCCTGGTCGGCAAAGACGAACGCATCGTGCTGCTCAACACCGGGTCGGCCCTGAAATACCTTGACGTGCTCGGTCCGAGCTTGAACTTGAAGTGATGCGAGGGGAATTCCCTGCACCCGTGCCGACGGAGTGCGCCGCTGCTCGAGACGTTGAACCATTCTGTCAGTCTGGGGCAGCGTCTACCTCCTGGCCGTATTGCCATCCCGACGAGACACCTAAAGGTCATCCAGAAATTCTGCCGTTGAAATCAAAACGATATCCTGAAACAAGCTCAGGATGAAATATTCTGGATGACCTTTATTGATGGCGCGCTCGTCTATCGAGTCATGCCGGCGCGTGCAACCGTAGAGGCAGGTGCTCAACGTAAAGATTGAAGTCCGTGTCGATCGTGAACACCGGAACTGCGTTCCGTACGGCCACCGCGCAGATCAGCATGTCAACGTTACTTCCCGTCACGCCTTTTGCCAGGCAAGTATTGAAGAAGGCCGCGGCTTGATCGTAGTCGCCTCGAAGGACCTCGAAGTGCGGGAACCTCGACAAGTGAGCACGAATCTCGTTGTAGACATCAGCACTCCGGATGCCAGATAGGATCTCCTGGCGTACCGGACCCACCAATGCGGCCTGTCCGCTTTGTGCGAGCGCGGCCCATTTTTCGACCACATGCCGCTCAATAGTGCGGAGCTCCACGGACCGCCGCCGCAGTGCAAGCGAAAACACGCTCGTGTCTATGAGAATCACGTCTTTGGCTTGTGCTTGCGGAGCTTCTTGTAGTCATAGTCCTCGTAGTACTCGACTTTCCCAATGAAGTCAAGTAGGCCTATACGTTTGCGGTAGTTGATGTACTCGACCAGAGCTGCGGTCACAGCCTCTTTCTTGGTCTTGTGCTTGCCGACTTTGACGGCTTCCGCGATAAGCCGGTCATCGAGGGCCAGATTGGTTGCGATGACCATCCCCCTTCCGATGCGACGGCCACACAGCGCAATGTGTGGCTTCCAGGAAGTTTAAAACGTGTCGGGACAATGACCCGGACTTCCAGGAGACCCGTTCCCGGTCGCCTACCGGGCCGCGCCTGCGTGCGCTGGCTGCGGCAGCTTGTTGAACAGGCCGTCGGTGTTCACCATGTGCTTTTGCAGGCCGAGCGACTTGAAGTCGAGGCCCATGGCGAGACCGAGCAGCTGCGGCAGGTGCAGGATGGGGAGGGTGTCAGTGCCAGAACGGGGCCCCTCGACTGCGCTCGGGGCGAGCGGGGTCAGGGACCCGTACTTCCGGCGCGCCTTGGGCTGGAAGCCGTCGAGGTTCAGGTGGCACAGCGGGCACGGCGTGACCATGGCGTCGGCGCCGCGGGCCTGGGCAGTCCCGGTGTGGTCAGCGACCATCTTCAACGCGTTCTGCTGGTTGATGTACAAGATGGGCAGCCCGCAGCACTTGTTCTTGCCCGGGAAGTCCACAACGCTGGCGCCGGTGGCGGAAATGACGGTCTCGAGTGAGGTCTGCCTCTGCGGGTTCTCGCCGAAGCCCAGCACGTCGCTCGGGCGCACGATGTAGCAGCCGTAGAACGGGGCGATACTCAGGCCGGACAGCTCCCGGCTGAACGTCTGCTTGAGCTTCTCGATGCCGACATCTTCGATCAGCGCCCAGAGCAGGTGCTTGACCACTGTCGTCCCGCGGTATTCCAGCCCCTCGTCCTTAAGGTACGAGTTGACCTCCTTCAGGTACTCGGGGTCGCGTTGGACACGGGCGTTGGCCTGCGACATCACCCCCTGGCACGTGGAGCATAGGACCAAGATGGGCAGGCCCATCTGCTCGGCCATGGCGAAAGTGCGGACATTCAGCGTGTCGCCGAGTTTGATGCTCTTTTCTTGCATGACGCCGGCGCCGGTGCAGGAGGCTTTTGTCAGCTCAACCCACTCGATGCCGACGCGCTTCATCACGGCCACGGCGGAGTCATATAGCTCGGGCGTGCCGCCGCGGGCGACGCAGCCTGGGTAGAACGCGTATTTGAGTGCCAAGACTGTCTGTCCTTCTTGCCTGATTGCTCGCGGCCTGCACGTGGCTTTGTGGTGACTGGTCCTGGGCGCATGGCTCAGCGCCGCGACGGGATTCTTCGCTCCGCTCAGAATGACATGGTGCGGGCGTATGCAATACGCCCCTACGGTCTGCGGGCACCTGCGTCACGCCCCTACGGTCTCCGGGCGTGTGCGATACGCCGCTACGGTTTTTTGTCGGCTGCCTCCACGTTCTCGAACACTCGGGTGATGTTCTTGTGGTCCTCCGCCTTGTGGGGTATCACGGGCGGCATCTTGCCTTTTAGCAGGGCCTTCACGCCAAGGGGCGCCTGCGACAGCTGCGCAGGGATGTTGAACACGCCGGGGCTCTCGATCGCCAGTCGCAGCTCATCTAGCCTGCCGTTCTTGCGAACCGATTTCGTGAATGACTCTGTGTGCTTGTATCCGGTCGTGCCGTGGTTTCCTGCTTCAACAGCCATGTCGCGCATCGCCATGATCCTGTCCATGGGCGCGACGCCCTTCGGGCAGACCTCCACGCACATCCCGCAGCGCGTGCAGTCCCAGATCCCGCCGTGCTCGTCGTTGAGCAGCTTCAGCCGATCACCCTTCTTGCTGTCCCGCGGGTCGGCCACAAAGCGGTAGGCCTTCGCGAGCGCAGCGGGGCCGATGAAGCGGCTGTCGACTTCGAGCACCGTGCAGTCTGACACGCACACGCCGCACATGATGCAGTTCATCACGCCGACCAGGTGCGACATGGACTCGTGCGAGGCGATGTATTCGCCTGTTCCCGGCGGTTTTCCGGGCTGCATCCACGGCGTCACGCGCTGCATCTGTTCAAAGAACGTCGTGAGGTCAACGGCGAGGTCTTTGATCACCTTCTGGTTGCCCATTGGCTCGATGACGACCGGCCCGCCGCCGTGCGCCATCTCTTCGTAGCGCGTCTTGCACACCAGGCGGGCCCGGCCGTTGACGCGCATCCCACAGGAGCCGCAGATCGAGGCGCGACAAGAGCAGCGCAGCGCCAGCGTGCCATCTATCTCTTCGCGTACCTGGACCAGCACATCGAGGATGGTAGAGGCCGGGTGCACGTCGAGCGTGTACTCCTGCCAGCGCGCCGGCGCCGACGGCGCGTCTGTCTCGGGGTTGTAGCGCCTTACTTTCAGGTTGGCTTTCATCAGGCCCTCGTGGAGCTGCAGCGTTGCCGAAGAGCAGCGTCCCTCAAGCGGACCCTCTCCCACTGGGGAGAGGGCGTGCGCAGGTCAGTGTCCCTCACCCGGACCCTCTCCCAGAGGGAGAGGGCAATAGATTAGTAGACCCTCGTTATGGGCTCCCACTTTGTGACTGTGACCGGCAACGTCGTCACGCTTGCGCCGGCGGGCGTCTTGTGAACGAGCGTGTGCTTGAGCCATTCGGCGTCGTTGCGGTCCTTGATGTCGGTGCGGTAGTGCGCGCCGCGGCTCTCTTTCCGGGCCAGCGCGCTGGCGCAGATGGACTCCGCGACGTCGACCATGAAGTCCAGCTCAAGTGCGAACAAGAGGTCGGTGTTGAACACCTTTCCCTTGTCGTCCACCGACACTTTCGCCAGCTTGTTGCGGGTCGCCGCGACCGCAGCGCGTGCCGACTCCATCGACGCCTGGTCGCGGTACACGCCGACGCCCTTCACCATGGCCTCTGCCATCTCAGTCCTGACGGGGCCAGAGCGCAGGCCTTTCGGCCGGTCGAGCACCTGCTGGAGCCGCTTTTTGTCAGCCGCCAGCGCGAGTTCAGACGGCGAGCCCGGCCCGGCGCCGTTCGGCTTCACAGTCTTCGTGTCAGCGATGGCCTTGTCACCCGAGCGCCGGCCGAATACCACAGTGTCCAGTAGAGAGTTGGCGCCCAGGCGGTTGGCGCCGTGCACGCTGACGTTGGCGACTTCTCCTGCCGCATAAAGGCCGGGCACGGAGGTGGCGCCGTTCACGTCGGTCTTGATCCCGCCCATGATGTAGTGCATGCCGGGGCGCACGGGGACCGGCTGTTTTGTAAGGTCCATGCCCAGGAACTCGACTGCCACCTCTTGCAGGTAGCCGAGCTTCTCCTCGATCAGCTTCCTGCCCAGGTGCCTAAGGTCCAGGAGCACGTTCCCGTCGATGCCGCGCCCTTCGTCTATCTCAGTCTGCTCTGAGCGCGACACCACGTCGCGGGAAGCCAGCTCCATGTAGTCGGGGGCGTAGCGCTTCATAAAGCGCTCGCCGTCCTTGTTGATCAGGAACGCGCCCTCGCCACGTGCCCCTTCAGAGAGCAGGATGCCGGTGCGGGCAAGGGTCGTCGGGTGGTACTGGATCATCTCCATGTCCATGAGCGGAGCGCCGGCCCGCCATGCGAGCGCCATGCCATCACCTGTGCAGATGACGGCGTGGGTGGCCGGCTCGAACACACGGCCGCGGCCGCCCGCTGCCACGATTACGG
>CAYWBD010000299.1:0-1974 GCA_964456315.1 uncultured Thermoflexus sp. | reverse complement strand
CGCCATCGCCGGCCTCGCCGGGACGTTTGTGGAGACGGATGCGCCACAGCTGGGCCAGGGAGAGACTTTGGTGAAAGCGGCTGCGCCAGGAGCCCCAGGCGCACAGCCGGGCGTACTCGCCGACAGCACCGGCCCCGTCGGCGCGCTCCTCATGCGCGAATACCTGCTGGCCTTCGAGTTGATTGGCATCGTCCTGACCGCGGCCCTGATCGGCGCACTCGCACTGCTGCGCGAGCGGAGGACGGCGTGACACTCGAGAACGTGCTCCTAGTGTCAGCGCTGGTCTTTGCGATCGGGCTGTACGGGGTGCTATCCCGGCGCAACGTCGTGGCGCTGATCATGTCCCTGGAGCTGATGTTCAACGCCGTTGTGATCGCCGCCGTAGCGTTCTCGAGGTTCACGCCCGCCGCCGGCCTTGTTGGCGCCGAGGGGCCCGTCACATCAGCGGCGACTCGCCTCGCACTGACCGGACACGCCTTTGCCGTTTTCATCATCGCGGTGGCAGCCGCAGAGGTGGCGCTCGCCCTGGCGCTTGTGATCACGCTCTACCGCCACCGGGAGACCGTCGACGTGACTGACGCGACGCTCTTGAAGAACTGAGCGCGCCCTGATGTGGACTGACTACCGCAAGGCGCCAAACCTGATGATCGCCGAGATGTGGAAGAACCTCCTGGAAGGTGAAGGCTTGCCGGCGAAGATCATCCCTGAGGGCGACATCCTGGACTGGGGTGAGCGCGTGCCGTTCAGGGTGCTGGTGCCAAAGGGCCGCGAACATGTCGCGGACGAGATCTTGAGGAAGCTGTGACAGCGGCCGGCCCCTCACAGAATGCGCCTGCCCTTAGCCCTGCCGTGACCCGTTCCGGCGGCGGCAGGGCGCTCAGGTCTGCCCGTGTTCACTGAGACGCTGGCCTGGCTGGTCATCGGCCTCCCCGTCGCGAGCTTCGTCGTGAACGGAGTCGTCGTGCGCCCGCTGCTGGGCCCGCGTTCGCCGATAGCCGGATACCTGTCGCTGGCCGCCATCGGCGGGTCGTTCGCGCTGTCGCTGTGGGCGCTGGCAGCGGTGCTCGGGGCAGACGTCGCCGAGGGCCTCACTGCGGGAGCCGCGCCGCACGATTGGATCAGCGTGGCCGGGCTGACCATTGGCTTCGGGATACTCCTCGACCCGCTGACCGCGATCATGATTGTTGTCGTCAGCGGCGTGAGCCTGCTGGTGCAGTTCTACTCGCAGGCTTACATGCGGGTACATGCCGGTCCCGGCGATGGCCACGGCGGCCCGGCGCCGAACGGGCACGGGGCTGCTACGCATGCGGGCGCTGCAGGAAACGCCGTGACGCACGCAGCCTCGGGCGCGCCGGCCAGCGTCCGGGACCCGAGCTATACCCGCTTCTACGCCTACATGTCGCTGTTCACGGCCAGCATGTTGGGGCTGGTCATGTCCCGCAACATCATCCAGCTGTTCGTGTTCTGGGAGCTGGTTGGCGTCTCTTCGTACCTGCTCATCGGGTTTTGGATGGAGCGGCCTTCGGCGGCTGCGGCGGCCAAGAAGGCCTTCATCATGACCCGGTTTGCCGACTTCGGGTTCCTGCTCGGCATCCTGTACATCTTCTTCAACAACCCCGAGTGGCTCGACATCCCGGCGTTCTACGACGCGATAGCCGCGGGCGCCGTTGGCGTCGGCGTTGCGACCTGGGTCGGCCTCGGGCTGTTCATGGGCGCGGCGGGCAAGTCAGCGCAGTTCCCGTTCCACTCATGGCTCCCAGATGCCATGGAAGGCCCGACACCCGTTTCGGCCGTGATCCACTCAGCCACGATGGTCACCGCCGGGGTGTTCCTTGTCGCCCGGTTCTTCCCGCTCTACGAGCATGCAGCCGGCGCCCAGAACACGGTGGCGCTGATCGGCGGGTTCACCGCGGTCTTCGCCGCCAGCATGGGCCTGCTTGCCAGCGACATCAAACGCGTGCTGGCGTACTCGAC
>CAYWBD010000298.1:0-5728 GCA_964456315.1 uncultured Thermoflexus sp. | reverse complement strand
CCCTACCCTGCAGCCCGGCGGACGCCATCTCCGGACCGATAGTCTCGAGCACCCCCCGCCCGACTACCGCACGGTAGGCCCCCTGGGACGTGCTGACGACCGCGGCCAGGTTGAAGTCAGCCCCGGGACGCACTTCGCTGGCCCCCTGCCGCCCGGGCGCTCCGGCGCCAGGCCAGCACCACTTCCCTGGCGACATCCCCCGGAGTCTTGCCCTCTGTGTCCACGGTCACGTCCGCGCTGGCATAGGCCGCCTCGCGCTCTTCCAGGAGCGCCCTGACCTTCTCGACCGGCGCGTCCCCGCCCAGCAGAGGCCTCACCGCCCTGCCCGATGTGCCGATCGCCCTCGTCAGCCGTGCCTGGATTGACTCCGGAGTCGCCTTGAGGCGTACCACCAGCCCGGTCCGGGACATCAGTTCCCGATTGGCAGGCAGGACCGGCACGCCGCCGCCTGTCGACACGACCTTGCCGCCCTCCGTAGCTACGTCTGCGAGCACCGCCGACTCCAGCGCCCTGAACTGGGCCTCGCCTTCACCGCTGAAAATCTCCGGGATGGGCTTTTTGGCCGCCTTCTCGACGAGTTCGTCGGTGTCCACGAACTCCATCCCCAGCGACCTGGCCGCCAATCGGCCGCTGTGTGACTTCCCGGTGCCCGAAAACCCGGTGAGGTAAATGTTGCGCCGGGACTTTGCGTCCGGAGCGCCTGGGGGTCGCTGACTAGAGGGCATCATGACTGCGGCGCGGGATGAGATGTGCCCGCTGTCACCCCCGTTGCAAAGTCCTGGTGGCTTGCGACGTACGCCACGTAGTTGCGTCGAGTCTCTTCGATGTGGTCCCCTCCAAACTTCTCCAGGAACGCCTCGGCCAGGACCAGGGCGAGCATGGCCTCGCCGATGGGCGTGGCCCGTGGCACCTGGCAGATGTCCGACCGGTGGTACGCGGCGTCGACAGCCTCACCGGTGTTGATGTCCACGGACGGCAACGGCGCCGTCATCGTGGCGATTGGCTTCACGGCAACGTAGACGACGACCGGCTCGCCGTTCGACATACCGCCCTCGATGCCCCCGGCCTCGTTGGACAGCCGGCGGAACCGCCGGCGGTCGCGCACGTCCGCGACGATGCCGTCCTGCACCTCGCGGCCGGGCCGTCGCGTGTTGGCAAACGCGCGCCCTATCTCCACGCCCTTCACAGCATTGATGCTCAACATGGCCTGCGCGATGCGGCCGTCTAGCTTCCGGTCCCACTGAATGTGACTGCCGAGGCCCACGGGCAGGTTGAAGGCCACGACCTGGAACACCCCGCCGACCGTCGTCCGCGCCGCCTTCGCCTGGTCCACCTGCTCTTTGAACAGCCTGTCAGACTCCGCGCCTGCCGCCCGCAGCTCGGACGCCTCCGCAGCGTCCCAGTCAACGTCAGTGCTGGACGGGTCCGGGACTTCGGCCTTGCCAATCGAAATCACCCGGCTGCGGAGCACCACGCCGAACTCATCCAGGAACCGCCTCGCCACTGCGCCCGCTGCTACGCGCGCCGTCGTCTCTCTCGCGGACGCCCGTTCGAGCACATTGCGCAGGTCGTGCTGCGAGTACTTGAGCGCCCCCGCGAAGTCAGCGTGCCCCGGTACGACGTGGGTGTGGGTCTTCTTGTCGACGCCCTCAGCGACCGGCGAGACGGACATCGCCTCCGTCCAGTTGGCGAAGTCCTTGTTTTCTATCCACATCCCGACTGGAGAGCCCAGCGTCAGCCCGTGCCTCACCCCAGAGCGGACCTGGGCGTGGTCGTTCTCGATCTTCATGCGGCCACCGGAGCCGTAGCCCCTTTGGCGGCGGGCCAGCTGCTGCTCAATGTAGCCTTCATCGAGCGGGAGCCCCGCGGGGATACCTTCCACAATGACCGTCAGCCCCGGCCCGTGCGATTCCCCTGATGTAAGCCAGCGAAAAGTGGACATACCTGCTCGACAGCCCCCGCCAGCCGGGGCGCCCAAACTCACTCTACAACCGGACCGGAGTGCGCCCCAAACAAGAGGGCATCCAGAAATTCCGCCACTGAACTCAGACCGAGATCCTGAAACAAGCTCAGGATGAAATACTGTGGATGTCCTCTAGTGCCGCCAGTGTCAGCGGCCCGGGCCCGGGTCATTTGCGCCCTGCACGCGCCCTCATCAGGGCCTCCATCATCACCTGCACCGGCGCCGGCTGTCCCGTGCACAGCGTGAAGCCCTCTGCGCCCTGGTACACAAGCATCGTAATGCCGCTCGCGGTGCGGCCTCCCGCCCTCTCGACTTCCCGGAGGAACGGCGTTTCCAGCGGCGCGTACACGGCGTCGTACCCCAGCGTCCCGGCCCGGATCAGGTCCGCGGTCACCGGCGTCTCTTCCGGGGCCGGGCCGCCCGCCATGCCCATCGACGTCGTGTTCACCATCAGGTTCGCGTACGGCACCACATCTGCCAGGTCATCCCTCGATAGCCCGGCCGCCGTCGGCCTGAACCGCCCCTTGGACATCGACGCCGCAAGCTCGTGCGCCTTTTCAACCGTCCGGTTGGCGATCGTTAGCCGCGCCACCCCGGCCATGCGCAGCGCAAATACAACCGCCCTGGCCGCGCCCCCCGCGCCGAACACGACCGCGCTCGCCCCTTTTGGATCAAACTTCGCCTCCTCCTTGAGCGACCGTAAGAAGCCCGGCGCGTCTGTGTTGTGGCCTGTCAGCTTGCCGTCCGGCTTGCCTTTGGAGCCGTTCACAATCCAGTTGACGGCGCCGATCTCCCGGGCCGTCTCATGCACTGTGTCCAGCATCAGCATGACCGCCTGCTTGTGCGGCAAAGTCACGCATGCGCCCAGCACATCGGTCGCCCGGAACGAAGCCACCTTTTCCGCCAATTTGTCGGGCGCGGTAGGCCACGACTCAAACGTGGCGTCGATGCCCAGGTGCTTCAGCGCCGCCCCCTGAAACGCAGGCGAGAGCGTGTGCCCTAGCGGGTAGCCAATGATCCCCATCCGGCTTGTCATGCGTTCAGTTTCTCCCGGTGTTGCTTGACGGTCCAACTCACGCGTCGTAGCGCAACTCGGCCCGGCACGCCGTCCGCCTACTTGTGCGCAGAGAGGTAGGACTCCAACATCAGCGCCGCCGCCACCGAGTCTACCCTTCCCTTGTCCCGTCCTACCTTCCCGCCACCGTCGCGCAGCCGGGAGATGGCTTCCACGGTCGTCAGCCGCTCGTCCCATGTCATAACCGGGATGGCGACAGCCTTGCGCAACTCGCCGGCAAAACGCAGCGCCAGTTGCGCCTGAGTGCCGCGCCCGCCTTCCATGGTCAGTGGCAGGCCGACCACTATAGTCACTGCCCCTTCTGCCTGTGCGATCTCTGCTATCCGCCGGATGTCCGCACCGTCCAGCGTCCGCTTGACCGCTTCCGCCGGGGTACACAACGTCCCGGTGGGGTCAGACAGGGCCACGCCGATGCGCGCCTCTCCGGGGTCGAGGCCCAGCATGCGACGGGACTTCCCAGACACATTCCGAGGACTGGTGGGCAAGCGCCCACTGTATCCCGCCTGCGTCCTTCTGGGAACGCGGCGTGCGGTCCGGCCCTCCGGACGGATGGACGGCGCACCCCTGGCGACGCCGACGTCGGGCCGGGTGACTTTACTTGCGTGGTCCTGGCCTGGCCACAGACTCCTTGATCACCCGTTCTACGGAATCCAGCGCCTCATCCAGCTTCGACTTGTCTTTCCCGCCTGCCTGCGCCACGTCCGGCCGGCCCCCTCCGCCCCCGCCCATCACAGCCGCAAGCCCGCGGGCGATGTTGCCGGCGTGAAGCCCCTTTTCCTGCAAGTCTTTCGTGACCATTACGACAACCGACGGCTGGTCGTCCACCACCGCTCCGAGCACAAGCAGCCCGCTGGTCAGTCCGCTGCGCAGGTGGTCGCCAGCCCGCCTGAGGGCTTCGGCACTCCCAGCGTCAATGCGCTGTACCTGCACTTGCGCAGGTCCGCCGCCAATCTCCACCGTAAACGTTCGGCCCTGCGGCGACTGGCCGCCACCCAACCTCGCCTTCAACGCCTGGTCCTCCAGCTCCGACACTTTGCGGCGGGCCGCGTCCAGCTCACGCTGCAAAGTCGCCATCCGGGCTTCGATCTGGTCAACGGGCGCCCGCAGCGATGCTGACAGCCTATCTAGCACGCCAAAGCGCCCTGTGATCAACGCCTCTGCCCCTGCGCCGGTGACCGCCTCAATCCTCCTCATCCCGGCCCCAATCCCCGATTCGCCCAGCACGACAAAGGCCCCGATTCCGCCCGTGCGGTCCATGTGCGTGCCGCCGCAAAGCTCGTACGACCAGCACTCGCCGCCGTGTGGCTGGCCGCTATAGGAGCCCGGGATGCAGATGGCGCGGACGTCGTTTTCGTACTTGTCGCCGAAGAACGCCAGCGCGCCTTTCTGAATTGCGGCCGCGTAGGTGGTGTGCTCGACGCGGACCTCAGTGTTCGCCCTGATCTGCTCGTTCACCCGGTCCTGCGCCGCGCCTAGCTCGGCGGGCGTCATGGGCGCCATGTGCGTGTAGTCGAACCGCAACCGGTCCGGGGCGACTAGCGACCCTGCCTGCCGGACGTGCTGCCCCAGCACCTCACGCAAAGCGGCGTGCAGCAGGTGCGTCGCAGTGTGGTTGCGCTGGATGCGCCCGCGCCGGGCAGCGTCCACCTCAGCATGCACCGCCAGCCCGGGCCTGACCTCGCCCTCCCTCACCTCGCAGTGGTGCGTCACCAGGTGGGCGTACGGGTTTTGCGTGTCCACCACGCCCACGCGCACGGCTGCGGCGCCTGCTCCGCTGGAGGCGGCTCCCCGTACGACTCCCGTATCGCCAACCTGTCCGCCCTTCTCGGCGTAAAACGGGGTCTCCCGGAGGACCAGCTCCACCTTCTGCCCTGCCGTGGCGGACTGGACAAGTTCGCCGTCCCGTATGACGCCCACCACAACAGTCTCAGCAGAAGTCGTGTGGTAGCCGAGGAAGGGTGTTACGTCCACGCCCAGCTCTTCATACACACGCCGCTGGGCAGAGTCGCCGCCGAACTTCGCCCCTGCGGCGCGGCCGCGCTCCCGCTGCGCCTGCATCTCGGCGTCGAAGCCCTTCTGGTCCACCGAGAACTGGTGGTCCTGAAGGAACTCACGGGTGACTTCGACTGGGAAGCCGTACGTGTCGTACAGCAGGAACGCTTCCTTGCCCGATACAGAAGTCGGCCACAGCGACAGCGCCTGCTCGGCGACTCGGACCTCTTCGACGGAGCTGGCAGAACCGCGTCGTCCGCCTGTGGACAGCGCCCCGGCAAGCGACGTCACATCGCCAGCCAGGGCGTCGGCGGCCGACCGCCTGCCAACCGAACGTGCGTCATCGCCTGTCGGAGCTTCGATCCCTCGTTTTGCCAGCAAGCCTCGTGCGTCAGCCAGAGCAGCCGAAGCGCTGGAGCGTACCTCCGCAACCAGCCCGGATGTCAAGTCGCCGTATTTCCGGCGATACTCAACCATGCCCTCCAGGACGGTGCTGCCGAACTCAAGCGTCCGTGAAAACCGCTCAGTTTCCAGCTCCAGCACACGCCTGATGAACGGGCCGTTCTTGACCAGCTCCGGGTACGCGCCGCCCATTACCTCGGACGCTACCTGAGACAGCTCCGGCAGGAACGACCCTCTCAGCCCGATCTGCCTCCCGAAGAGCATCCCCCGGCGTACCAGCCGGCGCAGCACGTAGC
>CAYWBD010000297.1:0-3915 GCA_964456315.1 uncultured Thermoflexus sp. | reverse complement strand
TGGCCATGAGGATGCCGGCGATGGTGCCGACCATCAGGAACGCGGCGACGGCCTCCGCTTTGAGCCACACGCCCACAATGATCGGTATGGCTACGGCCAGGACGCCGGGGAGGATCATTTCCCGGAGTCCGGCGCGCGTGGTGATGTCGACACAGCGAGCGTAGTCGGGCCGGGTCGTGCCCTCCATGATGCCGGGAATCTCCCGGAACTGGCGTCGCACCTCTTCAATGATCCCGCCCGCGGCACGCCGGACTGCGCTTATCGCGAGGGCCGAGAACAGGAACACAAGAGTTGCCCCAAACAGTGCGCCCACGAACACCTCGGGCTTGCTGAGGTCAACCACCCTGTACTTTTCGTCCCCGGTTATCTTCACCAGCTCGTCCAGGTATGCGCCGAAGAGCAGGAACGCGGCCAGCCCGGCCGAGCCCATGGCGTAGCCCTTGGTCAGGGCCTTGGTCGTGTTGCCGACGGCGTCCATCGAGTCGGTCACCTCGCGGACCTTGCCGCCTGTGCCGGACATCTCGACTATCCCGTTGGCGTTGTCGGTGATCGGGCCAAAGGTGTCCATCGCCAGGACGTACGCCGCGGTCATCAGCAGGGCCATGGTCGCCACCGCGGTGCCGAGTAGGCCGCCGTTGGGAACCAGAGCGCCGCCGACGCTGGCAGGGAACTCAAGCTGCTTACCCAGGAAGTATGCGACCAGGATCCCGACTCCAACCACCAACGCGGTGGCGACTGTGGAGTTGAGCCCAACGGCGAAGCCTGCAAGGAAGTTCGTCGCCGAGCCCGTAAGCGAGGCGTCGGCGATGCTCTTTACTGGCGCGTATTTGTGCTCCGTGTAGTACTGCGTGATGAACACGATGGCGATGCCGGCGGTTATCCCGACCAGCCCGGCCAGGAATATGAACACCGGGTTGCTAACGACGTCACCCATCATCACCCAGGTCGTGATGGCAAGACCCACCACTGCGAAGCCGACCGACACGAAGTAGCCCGTGTTCAGGGCCTTCATGGGGTCGGAACCTTCCTTCGCGCGGACAGCGAGGATGCCCAGCGCGCAGGCGACCAGGCCGAACGAGCGGAGCACCAGCGGAAACAGCACCCAGACCTCGGGGTTTGGCAGGCCGGCTGCTCGGGCGGCGAGGAACGCAGCCACGCCGAGGATCATGGCGCCGATGTTCTCAGCCGCGGTCGACTCGAAAATGTCCGCCCCGCGGCCAGCGCAGTCGCCCACGTTGTCGCCGACCAGGTCGGCGATGACGGCGGCGTTGCGTGGGTCGTCCTCAGGGATGCCTTTCTCAATTTTCCCCACGAGGTCCGCACCCACGTCTGCGGCCTTGGTGTAGATGCCGCCGCCTAGCTGGGCGAAGAGGGCCACGAATGACGCGCCGAACCCGAAACCCACGATCAGATACGGAGCGAGGTCCGGGTTTTCGTTCCCGCCGTAGGCGTAGTAGATGATGGAGACGCCGATGAGGCTCAGCGCCACGATCAGGAACCCTGATACCCCGCCGGCGCGCATGGCGATGGTCACCGCTTCCGCCAGGCCGCCCTTGGAGGCGCCGGCGGCGGTGCGCAGGTTGGCCTTGACCGCGATGATCATCCCGATGAACCCGGCCAGGCCCGAGCAGAACGCCCCTGCCAGGAACGCCACCGCCGTCCGCCAGCCCACGCCGGCCTTTCCGTACTTCTCTACGACGTCGCTACCCTCTTTCGAGAGGACCATGAGGACGACGCCGATCGCCACCGCTGCCAGGACCCCCAGCACGGCGATGGTCAGGTACTGCCTCTTCAGAAAGGCCATGGCGCCCTCGAAGATGCGCCCGGCGATGTCCTGCATCTCCTGAGTACCCTTGTCCCGCCTGAGTACGTCCCAGGCAAGCCAGGCGGCGAACAGGAATGCGCCAACGCCGGTGACCGGCACAAGCCATATGAGTCCCAAGGGCATTACCCTCCCGGCCCGTCTGCTCTGTGCAGCGACGGGCGCCTACCGGTGTGGTTGACTAGCTGGCCAGCCGGGCTGGGCGGCCCGGACAAGGCGGCAGCGCCCCGACGTAAATTACTGGGCGTGATGGGACAGTCTAGCGTCGGAATCCGTCGCTGAATAGCCCGCCACAAAGGCCGGAGCCTGCCAGGGACCACGACGACATTATCGGCTCGCGGGTCTGGCCTGCGGCCCGTAAACTGCCTCGATGGCCCCAGTCCGATTTGAGGGCCGACTGAGTGCAGGGGCACGCGCCTATCAGGCAGCGTCCCAACCAGGACCGAGTCGCCGTGTCACCAACTTCGGGGCCCACCATGCATACCTACTCCGACGCCCTGCTCACCGACCTGTACGAGCTGACGATGGCTCAGGCCTACTGGAGCAGCGGCGTCACGGGCCAGGCGACGTTCAGCCTGTTCTTCCGCGGCTATCCGAAGAACCGCTCTTATTACGTCTTCGCTGGTCTGGAAGACATCCTGGACTACATGGAGCGCTTCCACTTCACGGGCGCGGACCTGGAGTACCTGCGCAGCCTCGACCGCTTCGACCCGGAGTTCCTGGACTTCCTGGCTGACCTCCGTTTCACCGGCGACGTGCGGGCAATGAAGGAGGGGACGCTCTGTTTTGCCGACTCCCCGGTCCTGGAGGTGCGTGCGCCGATCATCGAGGCGCAGATGGCCGAGACCTATCTGCTGAACCAGGCGACGTTCCAGTCCACCATTGCGACCAAGGCCTCACGCGTCGTCTACGCCGCCCAGGGGCGCTCGGTCGCCGATTTCGCCGCCCGCCGTACCCACGGGACCGACGCCGCGCTGAGGGTCGCCCGCGCCGGGTACCTTGCCGGCTACAACGCCACGAGCAATGTCAAAGCCGGGGCGATGTACGGGATACCCGTCGTCGGGACGATGGCGCACTCGTTCGTCATGGCGTACGACTCTGAGATCGAGGCGTTCCGGGCGTTTACGCACGCGTTCCCGGACTACGCGACTCTCCTCGTGGACACCTACGACACGCTGCGCGGCGTGAAGAACGCCATTGAGGTGGGCAAGGAACTGGAGCAGGACGGGCACGTCTTGCGCGGGGTCCGGATAGACAGTGGCGACCTGGCACTGCTGGGCCGTGAGTCGCGCCGGCTCCTCGACGATGCAGGGTTCAGCCACGTGGGCGTCTTCGCCTCGGGCGGGCTGGATGAGTACGAGCTGGACCGCCTGGTGAGGGAGGGCACGCCGATCGAGGGCTACGGCGTCGGCACGAAAGCCGGGGTGTCCGCAGACGCGCCCTACCTGGACTCGGCTTACAAGCTGGTCGAGTACGAGAGCCGCCCGGTGCTCAAGCTCAGCTCCAAAAAGCAGTCGCTGGCCGGCTGCAAACAGGTCTACCGGGTGTTTGATCGCGACGGGTCGTACGAGAAGGACGTGATCTCGCTGCTTGGCGAGGACCCTCCTGCGAAGGACGCGGTGCCGCTGCTGGATGAGGTGATGGTGGAGGGCGCACGGCAGGGGGAGCCGCCGACGTTGGAGGCGTTGCGCGCCGGGCTGGCGCACGAAATCACACGCTTGCCGGCGCGCTACAAGGCGCTGCAGAACGCTCCGCGCTACCCGGTCGAGCTCAGCCCGCGGCTGAAGGCGCTGCAGCGCGAGGTCGTGCGCGACCTCCGGGACAGGGAGCTTGGGGAGTAGGGGGCGCCGCTGCGCGCGCGGCGAGGTGATTTACTCGCCGTGGAAACGTTGTCGCTCCTGAAGCTGCCGTTCGAGTCGGGCCTTCTCCCTCACGCCAACCCTCTCCCGCCGGGAGAGGGGGTTCGCGATCCCACCTTCTCCCGACGGGAGAGGGTGGGATCGCGAGGGTCGGTCGCGGCCTCGACTACTTCTGCGGCTTGGTCCAGGGGGCGCGGCGGGACCAGGCGCGAGGCCTCGGCATCCTGGTCACCG
>CAYWBD010000296.1:0-3140 GCA_964456315.1 uncultured Thermoflexus sp. | reverse complement strand
AGGCCGATGAGCAGGTGCTCGGTCCCGATGTAGTGGGTGTTCAGGCGGCGGGCTTCGTCGACCGCCAGCTCAATGACCTTCTTGGCGCGCGGCGTCAGGCCGATCTCACCAGGCGCCGGGCGCTCACCCTTGCCGATGATGAACTCGACCGCGGAACGGACCTTGACCAGCTCAACGTTGAGGTTGGCCAGGACCTTGGCGGCGACACCCTCTGTCTCGCGCACCAGGCCCAGCAGGATGTGCTCAGTCCCGATGTAGTTGTGGTTGAAGCGCTGGGCCTCTTCCTGCGCCAGGGACAGCACCCGTCTCGCCCGCTCCGAGAACTTTTCAAACCTGCTCGGCATGTTTCGCCTTTCTCGTGGGCCAGGCAAGGCCCACTGCGCGGGCTGGCTTCAGGCTACAGCCCACGCTACCTTTGTTTTTCGAACAGTTCCTCGATGCCTGAGCCCTGCACTGCGGTCCCCTCGGGAGCGGGTGAGGACTCCATCACGAACTCCCCGCCAGGGAGCATCTGCTTCAGACTGAGCCCAAGCCTGCGGCGCTCGGGCTCGATGCGGATGATCTTGAGCTCCATCTCCTGGCCTTCTTCGACGACTTCTTTCGGGTGCTTGATGACGGTGTGGGCCAGCTCTGAGATGTGGATCAGGCCCTCGATGCCGCCTTCAAGCCTGGCGAACGCGCCGAAGTTGGCGAGTTTGGTGATGGTGCCCCTTACAGTCTGCCCCACCTGGTATTTCTTTTGTATTTCGTCCCACGGTTCCGGCTTGAGGCGGCGCAGGCTGAGGGCGATCTTCAAGTTTTCCCTGTCTACTTTAAGTACGTAGACATCGATCTCCTGGCCTACTTTCACTACCTCTTCGGGTGACTTTACGGGCTCCCATGACAGCTCAGAGATGTGGATGAGGCCGTCAGCACCGCCCAGGTCAACGAACGCGCCGAAGTTGGAGATGCCGGCCACCCGCCCGCGCCGGATTTCGCCTTCCTGCAGCTCTGTGACCAGGCGCATCTTCTGCACCTGCTTCCAGGCCTGCATGGCGGCGCGCTCCGAGAAGATCGCACGGTTGCGGCGGCGGTTGAGCTCAATGATCTTGAACTCGACCTCCATGCCGACGAAGCCCTCTTTGGGCGCCTCTCCGCCAGGGACGTAGAGGTCACGCGCCGGGCCGACGAGCTGCGACAGCGGGATGAACCCCTGCACGCCCTCAGACTCAACGACCGCGCCGCCGCGGTTTGAGCCGACGATCTTGCCCTTGACCGTCTCGTTGGCCTCCATGGCCTTTTCCAGGATGCGCCAGCCCTGCTCCCCGCGGGCGCGGTCGACTGACAGGACGGCCGAGCCGTCGGTGCCCTCGGTGTTGATCACATAGGCGATGATCTCGTCGCCAATGTCCAGCTTCTCAACATCCTCAGGGCTGATGGACCGCATCTCGCGCGTCGGCACCAGGCCTTCAGACTTGTAGCCGATGTTGATGAGCAGGCCCTCAGAGCTCTTGCTCATGATCGTGCCGTCGATGATGTCGCCGCGCCGGAGCGACTTGCTCGGCATGAACTGGTCGAGCAACGCTTCCATCGTCATCGCGACGGGCGCGCCATTGCTCCCGGCGTCGGACTTCGCCTGGGACTTGTCAGTGGACGATTTTGTCTGGGAAGTCAAAAGGGCTCCTTCGGCCAGTACGGTCTGAATTGAGGCCAACCTCCATTATAGATAGGCCGCAATTCTGGCGCAAAAGAGGTCCCCGGCGTCCCCGGGGTCAGGGGCGCTCGGGCCTGCCCTGCCGCGTGGGCTATCTCAGGGCTTACCGGACATCGTAGCCGCAGCCGCCGTGCCTGCCCGCCGGGGCTGGCCCGCATCACGACTGAGGGGTGGCACTCGGGCGTATCATCCCGGCGTGGCGGACTTGGAGTGCCTGCGCGCGTCCGCGTGGCCCAGACCGACGCGGGGTCCGGGGGGACCGTTGGCTATTCCGATGACCACAACCCGGTCACAGGAAGTTTTCGTAGGCCGCGAGCGCGACATGGCGGAGCTCAACGCCGCGCTCGACGACGCGCTCGCCGGCCGCGGGCGGGTGATCATGCTGGCCGGCGAGCCGGGCATCGGCAAGACGCGCCTTGCCGAGGAGTTGGCGGCAGTCGCCCGCGGGCACGGCGCAGAGGTACGCTGGGGCCGCTGTCCAGAAGAACGCGGCGCGCCGCCGTTCTGGCCCTGGGCGCAGGTGATTTCGGCACACGTCGAGGCCTCCGACCCGGACGCCCTGCGTGCCGAGCTTGGCAGGGGCGCAGCGGCGGTCGCTGAGATCGCACCCGCGGTGTCTGACAAGCTCCCCGGTCTGGCACCCGTCCCGCGCAGCGAAGACCCGGAGTCCGCCCGCTTCCGCCTCTTCAACTCGGTCACCACATTCATCAAGAGCGCCTCTCAGGGGCGGCCCCTCCTCATCGTGCTCGATGACCTCCACTGGGCAGACGCGTCGTCGCTGAAGCTGTTGGAGTTCGCTGCAGCGGAGCTCGCGCAGGCCAGGGTCCTCCTCGTTGGCACCTACCGTGACACGGACGTGGCCCACGATCATCCCCTGTTCAACACCCTGGGTGACCTGAGCCGCCAGCGCACATACGCCCGCCTGCTCCTCCGAGGTCTGGACGAGTCCGGCGTAGGGGAGTTGATAAAGGCCGTCGGCGGCGTGCAGCCATCCCTCGAGCTCGCGCAGGTGGTGCGACGCCAGACTGAAGGCAACCCGCTGTTCGTCGGCGAAGTGGTGCGGGTCATCGCCGAGGAAGGGCTGTTGACGCCGGAGCGGATGGCAGACCTCCCCCGCCGGGCGTTCCACCTGCCCGAGGGCGTCCGCGCCGTCATCGGCAGGCGGCTTTCCGCGCTGCCTCCAGACTGCATTGACCTGCTCCGCACCGCCGCGCTCATCGGCAGGGAGTTCACCGCGGAACAGGTCGGGCGCTCGGCGGGCGGCGCCACGGAGGCCGGCCCCCGCCCGGAGCAAGTCCTTGAGACGCTAGTCTAGTGTTGCGTAAACAGCTTTACATTTGGCGACCTTGTTGAGGATGGACTCGACTGAGGCCTGCCATACGAACGGCTTCGGGTCCGCGTTGGATGCCGCCAGGTACTCGCCGATGGAGGCGATGAGCCCGGGGAC
>CAYWBD010000295.1:0-4324 GCA_964456315.1 uncultured Thermoflexus sp. | reverse complement strand
CTGGTGCCAGACGCCTCCAACGGGGGGCGCGGCGTATTCAGCCACAGGTCTGACCCGCCGCACATGAGTCTGGCAAACGGCATGTCGTAGTTCTCAACGTAAACGACCGTTACTTCGGGTGCCAACGCCTCAGCCGCAGCATAGATGCGACGGATCAGGTCCCGGCCACCGTGGTCCCGCGGGTGCGCCTTACCGGCGCAGATGATCTGGAACTTGCCAGCTTGCCTGGCGATGCGCTTCAACCTTGCGGTGTCGGCGAAGATCATGTCGGTTCGTTTGTATTCAGTTGCGCGGCGGGCGGCGCTTATCGTGAACACGTTCGGGTCCAGGTCCACTCCGCGGCGGTGCCGCACCTCGAAGAGCAACTGCTCTTTGGCCTGGCGGTGGGCGGCTGCAAGTTCCTTCACCGGTATGACCGAGGCGTACCGGAACGGAGCGCTGTCCGTGCGCCACCCGGGCAGGTAGCGGTCGAAGAGATCCCTCTGCGGCGGGAGCGCCCAGGTCGCCGAGTGCACGCCGTTGGTGATGGCCGCGATTTCGCGACCGCCGAGCATCGCCTTCGCCGTGGCCCCGTGCCGCTGCGACACCGCGTTCACAAACCCGGACACCGCCATGGCGGCCTGCGTCATGTTCAGCTTGGAGTCGGTCATGGCGTCGCTGGCGCGCAGCAGGCGGACGCGTTCTGGGCCAAGCACCCGCAAGGCCATATCGGCCGGGAACTCATCGTGGCCCGCTGGGACCGGCGTGTGGGTCGTGAATGAGCAACGGCCTCTGACTGAAGCCAGGTCTTCGGGGGTGACCTCGCCCTGGCGTTTCGCGACCAGCCGCTCCAGGAGCGCAACGCCCACCAGCGCGGCGTGTCCCTCGTTCATGTGAAAGGCGAGCCTGCCGTTCAGGCCCAGGACCTCGAGCATCGAGACCCCGGCCAGGCCCAACACCGCTTCCTGACGCAGCCGGTGCTCGTGATCGCCGAGGTAAAGGCGGTCGGTGATGTTCCGGTCTTCCGGCGAATTGGACGCCAGGTCCGTGTCAAGGAAAACAACCGATGTTTCGCCGCCGGCAGCCCCCTGTACCGGGTACAGCCAGGCGCGCACCTCTACTGGCCGCCCGCTGACAGTCACCGTGACCGTCTCAGGGACCTCTATCAGGCAGCCGTCAAATGTCCACTTCTGCGGCTCTTCGGTCTGCTGTCCGTGGGGGCCGAGCCGCTGCCGGATGTAGCCGCCCTTGTAAGCCAGAGTCACGCCGACGACGGGGAGGCGAAGGTCTGCAGCGGCGCGCATGGCGTCGCCAGCCAGCGTGCCAAGCCCGCCGCTATACGTCGCGATATCAGGGTCTATCGCCATCTCCATGCAGAAGTAGGCGACTGGTCTTACGGCGAGGGCGGCGTTCTTCTGCGGCAACGGGCGTTGGGACAATTGTGCGGCTGCCTCCTGAAAAAGACGGTCTATCCATCACACGCCATGTCGCGGCGCTCTGTCGCGCCGTTCGCCGATGTCGCGGTGGGCCACTTGGCTCCCGCTGATGCGCCCTTAGGTGTTTCCCAGAGGACCGTTCGTATAAGGGGTGCAATGATGCCACAGACGCGGTGCCCAGCGCTAGTCGGGCTGCTCCACCGAACCACACAAGACTGACGCTAGCTGGACGTCCGCCAAGATGTCGCGACGATTACCGTCGCAGCCCAGCACCCTGCCCCGCTAAGAGGAGAGCACGCCGCGCCAGGGCCGGGTGGCGGAAGCCCGTCACAAATGTATGTCCTTAATTCCTAGTTACTTAAGGGCGCTCCCACGCGAATCTGGTAACACACCGACCCGTCCCGCCATCACCGCCGTGACTGACCTGATTGTGTGCCGCCCTGTGCGCCGGCCCTGCGCACAATGAGGGCGTTGCTCCTCAAGGTTACCTCGGGTGCTAAATTCGGTGGCAGTCGCGGCCGGCGGCTTTCGGCGCGGTCTGGCACCAACATCTTGCCCGCCTCGCACACCGGCGCCCGGAGAAAAGCCTGAATGACATGGGACGCCGGCAAGTCAATCTGTGCTCAGGCCCACCTCCATAGCCCGAACTGCGCAACCTCGCAGCCCCACGACGGCCTCCCGGGTGCGCCCGGCCGGGACCCCGCCCCATTCACGGTAGTCCCCGGCCCTGGCATGCTTGGTACAGAGATGCCTGGCTCCAAGCATGAGCGCCTGGCCCCGCCTGCCAGTCCTGCGCCGGCCACATTCCCTCTTCCCGAACCAGGCAGCGATGCAATAGCGACGAGCCTCGCCTCATTGCTTCGCACGGCCGGGCTTGACTACAAGGGCCGGTACCTGACCGCGCAGGGGCGCAGGGTCCACTACCTCGACTACGGCTCCGGCCCGGTCGTCGTGCTTGTTCACGGCGGCGGCGCGGGCGCGGGCGTCTGGTACAAGCAGATCGCGGCGCTGTCGCGCCACTTTCGCGTGATCGCACCAGACAACCCCGGCTCTGGTCTTTCTGACCCGCACATTCCCGATGGGCCGATTCATTTGTACGGCCCAAGGTTCCTGCTGGGCTTCCTTGACGCCGCGGGCCTGCGGAACGTCTCACTGGCCGGCTTCTCACTCGGGGGACTGGCATCCCTGGGCCTGGCCCTGGCCCGGCCCGAACGGGTCAACCAGGTAACGCTCATCTCATCGGCGGGGTTTGGCAAGGAACTGGGGCTGTTTTTCAGGCTGGCGTCCGGCCCCGGTTTTGGCGGCCTGATCTCAAATCGGGCCGCCGCTTCGGCAGGGCACCTCTTCAGGAGCCGCAGCAACCTGGGCAACAGGCAAGACGAGCTGCGGGCGCTCGTCGACTACGGGCGTGCCGTGGCAGCCGTCCGCGAGCACCGTCTAGTCAAGCTCGCTGGCCTGAGGCGGTTCGCGGGCTTCCGCGGGCAGCGGAAGGTTTTCACGGCGGCTGAGCTGTCACTACTCAGGCCGCCGGCGCAGGTGATCTGGGGTTCAGCCGACTCTGTCTTTCCAGTCGTCCACGCCCGCCGGGCAGCGGAACTCATACCCGGAGCGGACGTATCGGTGTTCGACGGCGCCGGCCACCAGGTGATATTCGACGCCGCTGACGATGTGTCCCGGGTCATGGGCAGCTTCTACTCCGGTCGCGCCGCCATAGCGGCCTAGCCGCTCGGGCCACCGTCGCCCTGACCAGCGCGATCGCGGGTCTACGCGCCCCATTGCGGGTCACGGGCTGACCGTAGGGGCGTACTGCATACGCACCTGCACGCGCACCGGTCGCATCGTTCGGGCTCCCCGCAACCGCGCTTGTTTTTGGCAAGGGGCCGTCGTTCACGGCTCGCCTGGCCCATGCCCACGTGAGCGAGTAGGTGCCAACCCTGCGCGAGTAAGCGACAATGCACCCGTTGACTGCTTCGCGGTGCTGGGTGCCGAGACCGCCTTCATACCCCGAAGCACGTCCTCAAGGAGAGCCATTTGGAAGCCAGGCGACGCACGCGGAAATCAGCGCGGGCGCTGGTCGCCGCGCGCCCGTCTGTGCTGACCCCGGATGACCTCCACCTGTTCAACGAGGGCACACACTCCCGCCTGTACCTGAAGCTCGGCGCGCACGCCTCCGCCGGCGGGACCACGTTCGCCGTGTGGGCGCCAGGCGCGGAAGGCGTATCAGTCATAGGGGACTTCAACGGGTGGGACTCCGAGGCGTCCTCGCTCTCGCCGCAGGGTTCATCGGGCATCTGGACGGGGTCGGTCGCCGGAGCTACATCAGGAGGCGTCTACAAGTACCGGGTGCGCTCCCAGCGCTACCAGGTGGACAAGGCTGACCCCTTCGCCTTCCGCACTGAGGTCCCGCCGAGGACTGGCTCTGTGATCTGGGAGCTCGACTACCAGTGGTCGGACCGTGCCTGGATGGACAGCCGCAAAGACCGCAACTCCATCACCGCGCCAATCTCGATCTACGAGCTCCACCTGGGCTCCTGGAGAAGGGTTCCTGGGGATGGCAACCGGCCGCTGACGTACCGTGAGACCGCCCCGCTGCTGGTAGAGCATGTGAAACGCATGGGCTTCACCCACGTGGAGCTGCTCCCGGTGATGGAGCACCCGTTCTACGGGTCGTGGGGCTACCAGACACTGGGCTACTTCGCTCCTACCAGCCGCTACGGCACGCCGCAGGACTTCATGTTCCTGGTAGACACGCTGCACCAGGCAGGGATTGGCGTGATCTTGGACTGGGTGCCGTCGCACTTCCCGTCGGACGAGCACGGCCTGGGCTACTTCGACGGCACGCACATCTACGAGCATGCCGACCCGCGAGAAGGCCTGCACAACGACTGGAACACACTCATCTTCAACTA
>CAYWBD010000294.1:0-14578 GCA_964456315.1 uncultured Thermoflexus sp. | reverse complement strand
CCGGTGTTCGAGCGAGCCCCGAGGCGGTTCATGGCAATGGCGAGGGTCTCGTGGGCCTCGCGGGATATGGAGCCGAGCGATATGGCGCCTGTAGCGAAGCGCCGGAGGATGGCCGTGACCGGCTCCACCTGGTCGAGGGGTATCTCGTCATCAGGCTTGTAGTTGAAATCCAGGAGGCCGCGGATGGTCGTGTGGCCGCCGCCCTCGGCGTTGGCTGCCGATTCGAACTCTGCGTACTTCGCAGCGTCATTGCGGTGCACGGCGTCCTGGAGGAGGGCGATGGTGTCCGGGTTCCACATGTGCCGCTCACCGGTCCCGCGCCACAGGTAGAGCCCGCCGATGTCGAGGGCCAGCTCGCCGGGGATGCCCATGGCCGGGTAGGCCCTTGCATGGTTCTCGACGACGTCCCGGCACACCTCTCCGACGCCGATGCCCCCGATGCGCGACGGGGTCCAGGTGAAGTACTCGTCGACGAACTTCTGGTCGAGCCCGAGCGCCTCGAAGATCTGTGCGCCCAGGTAGCCCTGCAAGGTGGAGATGCCCATCTTGGACATCACCTTGAGCACGCCTTTTTCGATTGACTTGCAGTAGTTGTACTCGGCCGTCTTGAGGTCTGGGACGCGCGGCTCGTTTGCGGCGGTGGGGGCCTCGCGCAGCCCGGCAAGCGTCTCGATCGCCAGGTAGGGGTTGACAGCGCTCGCGCCGAAGCCGAAAAGGCAGGCGAAGTGGTGCACCTCGCGCGGCTCGCCGGATTCGACGATGATGTCCAGCTGGGTGCGCGTCTGCTCTCGCACCAGGTGGTGGTGCACCGCGCCGACGGCAAGCAGCGACGGGATGTAGGCGTTCTCGGCGTCAACGCCGCGGTCGGACAGAATGACGGTCGTGTAACCGTCCCTGACGGCCTCGGTGGCCTGTCGCCGGACACGGTAAAGCGCCTCGGCAAGCCCGTCAGGCCCGTTCGCGACCGGGAAGATGGTCGAGATGACTCGGGCCCGTGCGCCGGGCATGCCGGCGGCCTTGATGCGGGCAAGGTCCTCGTTCTTTAGCACCGGGTGGTCGATGCGGAGCAGGCGGCAGTGCTCCGGCGTCTCGTCGAACAGCCCGCCGCGCCTCCCGACCGGGATGGACAGCTGTGTGACGAGCTCCTCCCGGATGGCATCAAGGGGCGGGTTGGAGACCTGTGCGAACACCTGCCTGAAATAGGCGAACAGCGGCTGGGGGCGGTCGGAGAGCACGGCGATCGGCGAGTCGTGACCCATCGACCCGACCGGCTCTGCGCCGCTCACGGCCATCGGCGTCATGAGCAGGCGCAGGTCTTCGGCCGTGTAGCCAAAGGCGGCCTGCCGGGTCACAAGGGTGTCCAGGTCTGGCCCGGGGACATGGCCGGCCCGGGGCAGGTCCTCTATGGTCAGGCGGTTCTCTTTCAACCACTGCCCGTATGGGTGGCGGCTCGCAAGCCGGTTGATGACCTCCTCGTGTTCGACGATGCGGCCGGCTTGGAAGTCCACGAGGAACATGCGGCCAGGCTGGAGGCGGGCCTTGTAGAGGACGCGTTCCGGCTCGATGTCGAGCACGCCGGTCTCGGACGCCATGACCAGCAGGCCGTCTTTCGTGACGGTGTAGCGGAACGGGCGCAGGCCGTTGCGGTCAAGGACCGCGCCGAGGCTCACGCCGTCGCTGAAGGCCACCAGCGCCGGGCCGTCCCAGGGCTCCATGACCCCGCCGTGGTACTCGTAGAAGGCCTTGACGTCTGCGGGCATGGACTCGTGCCCGTACCAGGCCGCCGGGATGAGCATCGCCATTGCGTGTTCGATTGACCGGCCGCCCATCCAGAGGAGCTCCAGGGCGTTGTCCAGGGACGCGGTGTCCGAGGCGTCGGGCTCGCAGACGGGAGCGATCTGGCCGGCGTCTTCGCCAAGGAGCCAGGAATGCAGCGACCGCTCGCGGGCGGCCAACCAGTTGCGGTTGCCGCGCACGGTGTTGATCTCGCCGTTGTGTGCGACGAAGCGGTACGGGTGGGCCAGTTTCCAGCTTCCGAGCGTGTTGGTGCTGAAGCGGGAGTGGACGAGCGCGAACGCGCTGACCATGGACTCATCGGCCAGGTCGGGGTAGAAGCCCTTTATCTGACGGGCCATCAGCAGGCCCTTGTAGACGACAGTCCGGGCCGAGAGCGAGCAGACGTAAAACTCCCGGAACAGCGTCCGGGCCTCGGCGCTGCCAGGCGGCGCCATCTGCCCGACTGCGCGCTCCGCGACTTTGCGTGCCGCGTACAGCCGCCGCTCAAACCGTTCGCTGTCCAGCCCGTCCGGCGCAGCAACGAACACCTGCCTGATGACTGGCATGAGGGACCGCGAATCAGAGCCTACGGCGTCGGGGTGGACGGGTACGTCTCGCCAGCCCAGGACGGTCAGACCGCGCGCCGCCAGTTGCCCTTCGATGGCCTTCTCGCAGGCGGCCCGGAGGCGCAGGTCGTTGGGCAGGAAGCACATGCCCACCGCGTAGCGGCCCGGGGCCGGCAGGCTGATCCCCTGCCTGGAAGCGACTTTCCGGAAGAACTCGTCCGGCATCTGGAGCAGCACCCCGGCGCCGTCTCCGGTCTCGGGGTCGCAGCCGCAGGCGCCGCGGTGGCCGAGGTTGATGAGGACCTGGAGCCCCTGCTCGATGATCATGTGGGACTTTGCGCCACGCACGTCCGCGACGACGCCCACTCCGCAGGCGTCGTGCTCATGTTCCGGCAGGTACAGCCCCCGGCGTTCGATCTCGACAAAGTCGGGCAAATGTTCGGGCGGGGGCGCGGCATGGCCGGGCCGGTGGTCTGGTCCGTGCTGGGCCGTCATGATTAATACTCCGGGGACGGGCGTCTGCGCCGGCCGGGACTAAAGCTGCGGGAGGTAGCGGGCGACTTCGTAGCCGGTGACCGCGCGACTGTAGTCGCGCCACTCGATGCGCTTGTTGGACAGGAAGTTTTCCAGCACGGCCGGGCCCAGGGCGCGGTGGAGGAGGGTGCTGTGCTCTGCCTGCCTGATCGCTTCGTCGAGTGTGGACGGGAGGCGTGACACGCCGCGCTCGGCGAGCTCGCCTTCGGACATGTCTTGCGTATTGCCTTCCAACGGCTCGGGCATCGGGTATTCCTTTTCGATGCCTTCGAGGCCTGCCGCAAGCATGACGCTGAATGCGAGGTACGGGTTGCAGGACGGGTCCGGCGCACGGTACTCGACGCGCAGGCCGGACTCACGGCCGGACCGGTACGCCGGGACGCGTATCAGGTCGCCCCAGTTGGCGCTGCTCCACGATGCAAACACCGGGGCCTCGAATCCGGGCACGAGACGTTTGTATGAGTTCACCCACTGGTTGGTGATGACAGTGATCTCTCCGGCGTGGCGGATTAGGCCGGCGATGAACTGCCGGCCAGTCTGTGAGAGGTGCAGGTTTTCGTCCGGCGCGAAGAATGCGTTCTCGTCGCCCTTAAACAGCGACATATGGGTGTGCATGCCGGAGCCGTGGAGGTCAGTGAAGGGCTTGGGCATGAAGCTGGCGTACACGCCGTGCTGCGAGGCGATCTCCTTGGCGACGACCCGGAACGTGATTATGGCGTCTGCCATGGTGAGGGCGTTGGTGTGGCGCAGCACGATCTCGTGCTGGCCGCGGGCCACTTCGTGGTGGCTATGCTTGACCGGTATCCCCAACTCCTCCAGGGCCAGCACCGTGTCACGACGGAGGTCAGGGCCGACGTTATCGGCGACTGTCTGGTCGAAATAGCCGCCGTTATCCAGCGGGCGCGGGTCTTCGGCGCCTTTGAGGTAGAAGTACTCGATCTCGGGTGCGACGTAAAACGTGAAGCCCATATCGGCGGCACGGCGAATGTTTCTGCGCAGGACTTCTCGGCAGTCGGCCATCGCCGGGGCGCCATCGGGCGTCCGCACGTCGCAGAACATCCGGGCGACGGCGTTTTCCTTCGGACGCCACGGGAGGAGTTGCCACGTCGTGGGGTCGGGCATGCCGACCATGTCAGTCTCGCCGCCGCGTGCCAGGCCCTCGATGGATGCGCCGTCGAAGCTGGCGCCGTTCCGCATGACCTCTTCCAGGTCATCGACGGTGATGGCGAAGCCCTTCAGGATGCCAAGGATGTCTGTGAACCAGAGGCGGATGAACTTTACGTCGTGCTCGTGCGCTGACAGGAGGACGTAGTTAACGGCCTCTTCATCGGAGATGGGGTGGCTGTTCGCAGCTGCCTTTGGCATGCCAGCAGTGCGCCGGACAGACGGAGCTGGGCCCGACGCGAATGTCGCCTACTTTCCTGTATTGGTCTTGAACTCACAGATACCCGGCAGTATTAGATATTGTGAAACTTTTGTCAAACTCGGTCCCCTGATCTTGGGTCCGAGATCAGCGACGGGACGCCGGGTTGACGGCGAGAGGGCTCTGTCACAGCGCAGTTTGTAACAAGTCTGTAACAGGCGAGGGTGGCCGGTGGCTGGCGCGCCGGAGGCCTGGCTAGCCGGTTGGGGGAGTTGGCCCGGCGCCTGGCTGTGCGGGGCCATCGTCGTCTGCGCGGAACCGGTAGCCGACGTTCCAGACGGTCTCGATGAACCGGTGGCGCATGTCATCGATCTTGCTGCGGAGGCGCCGGACGTGCACGTCGACGGTCCGGGTGCCGCCGAAGTAGTCGTACTCCCACACGCTACGCAGCAGCGCCTCCCGCGTAAACACCCTGCCGGGGTTGGAGGCAAGATATTTGAGAAGCTCATACTCCTTGAACGTGAGGTCGACCTTTTCACCGGCCAGTGAGACTTCGTAACGGTCGATGTCGAGGGAAAGGTCGCCGCGCTGAATCAAGTTGGCGCCGGGTGGGCCGGCGGCGCGCTTGCGGACGAGGGTCAGGCGGAGTGCCACCTCTTCGGGCGTCAGGGGCGGGAAGCAGATCTCAACGTGGCCCGAGGCCGGGTCTATGCCCAGGAGATCGAAGCGGGGCAGCAGCGCCACAACCGCAAGGCCGGCGCGCGTTGCCTCGGCGGCTAGCGCGGCCACATGCGCGCCTTCTGGCCCTCCGCCCCATATGAGGGCGGTCCCAGCCCCGGACTTGCTGGCTGCGGCGATCTCGCCTGCCCGCAACTCGACCAGCTTCAAGGCACGGTCGCGTGACCGGAGCGCGTCGAGCAGCCGGAGAGAATCCGGCAACCCGAAACCTATGGCCGCGACGGTGTGCATTTGACGTGTGAGCCCAGGGCGCAAGCGTACGGCGAGCCGGGGCGCTGGACAACTACGCCGCGCCTCAGGCCTTGCGCCAGCTGCCCGTCAAGGTGTATCCCATTGCGGACGATTTCGGGGGTGGCCCAGGGGACGCGGGGTGACATGAGTGACAACGCGGATGCAGCTCCGGGTCTTGAGTAGCAGCACTTCGGCGCACCGTGCAGTGGTGGTCGCATTGCTGACAGCCCTGGGCCTGTCCCTGATCGCCTTGCCGGCCCGCGCCCAGGTCCCATCCGACGCGCCGACGTTGTGGCTTGACCCGGGGCAGCCCGGCGCGGTCGCTGGAGAGCTTACGGACCATTACGGTGGCAACGACGCCACGCTCGTGAACTTCTCGGGTCCCCGCTTTGGGCTGGTTGGCGCCGGGACGGCAGACGACCCGCGCGTGCTTCGCTTCGATGGCGTGGATGACCTGGTCGTGACGAAGGAATTGATCGACGCGCCTCGTGAGCTGAGCCTCGGGATCACGTTCAGGACGGACACGCCCGGCGGCAAGCTGGCAGGGTTCGAAAACGCGCGGACCAAGACGGGCGGCGCGTTCGACCGCCAGCTGTTCATCACCGATGACGGCCACCTCCACTTCGGCATTTGGGACGGACGGTCCGAAGTCGTGACCACGACTGACCCAGTTACCGATGGGCGCTGGCACGACGCGCTGGCGACTCTCAAGTTGGATAACGCTACGGGCCGGAGCCAGATCGCCCTGTACGTAGATGGGGTGTTGGCCGGGGCCCTCGAATCCGGCAGAGCAGCGGACTACAAGGGCTACTGGCGGCTGGGGGGCGGGAACTTCGCCAACTGGTCCACAAGGCCGACGAACTTCTTCTTCACCGGCGACGTGCGCGATTTCCGGGTTTTCGCGACCGCGACGCTCGTGCCGGCTACTGTCGCACCCACTGCGACAAAGGCCGCGGCGGCCCCGACGCCCACCCCGTCGCCTCGCCCGGCCACGCCGACTCCGGCAGCCACTTCGGTCCCGTCTGCGACCCCGCTCCCCACGCCAAGAACCGCAGACACTCCGGTCGGCGCGCCGGTGGTCACCGACACGCCGGCCATGCGGCCTGCTGGTGCACCGCGGCCCGCGATCCAGGTCTCTGGCAACGTGAAAGACGGCAGGCTTGAGCTGTCCGCCGTGCTGCTAGGGATCGACAGCCACCCGTCGGCGCAGGTGTTCGTGATGAGGGATGACGGAGTGGAGTCGCTGGCCGGGGGCGCGCAAGACACGGTGACCTGGCTCGGCGCTCCCGAGACGGGCGTCTACCGCGTCGAGTTACGGGAGGCGGGGCCGGGCGGGGTGGACACAGTAGTCGCGTCCACCAGCGTCGCGGTGATTGCCCCGGTCGCGACCATAGGACAGGCCGTGGGCGCGGCGGCGGCAGGTGCCGGCGTGGCCGGAGCCGCGGCGCTGGCGGCGTCACGCGGGTTCGATGTCTTCTCGTTCTTCCGGAGGTTCTTCTTCGGCTGGCTCACCGACAAGTTCAAGCGCCGCACGAAGGACCTGGCTGCCTGGCGGCCGCGGTCGATAGTGGCCGCGGCGATTGCGCTGGGCCTGATGCTCCTATTCATCGTCCTCGGGAGGCCGGGGGGCCTCGAAGCGCGGAAGCTCGCAGAGGCCGTCGCGATCGTGGGAGTGGCGACGCTCCTGTTCAAGGCAGTGACAATCCTGAGCAGCACGCTCCTGATGCACATCGCCCGGCAGGCGCCCCACTACCGGATCTGGACCGCAGGGGCGTTGACTATGGCGATAACAAGTCTGGTGTTGCACTCTCCGTTCGGTTTCACGGGCTACCTCGACAAGGGAAAAGCGGGCGCCCCGGATGCTGCACGCGACGCGCTGGCCTCCCTGGCGGCCCTCGGCGTGTTGGGGGTCCTTGGCGGTGTGTTTCTTGGGATTGGCCTGCTGACCAGGCTGGGGTTCGCAGAAACCGGTGTGTCGCTTGCTCTGGGCGCGCTGGGGGCCTCGGCCCTGCCGTTCCCGACCCTGGCCGGCCACGCCGTCTGGAAGTGGTCCAAGCCGGTCGCGGTGACGGCGGCATTGGCCGGGTTCGTGCCCTACTTCCTGTTCCAGACTGGCAACTTGCCTGCAGAGGGTATCTGGACTCTCGCGGCGATAGGCGCGGCGTCGTTCCTCGGGGTCCTGGCGAGTGAGTTGCGCCGTTCCCGTCAGGCGCCTGGCTCCATTGCTGGGACAGCCTGACGCAGGACCCGGCTGACCCCTGGATGCTTCGGGGGACGGCGCGACACTGCCCCCTGCACTGCGGGTCTGAATTGACGCGGCACGCTGGCCGTTCATATAATCGCTGTTCGCGCCTCGGCCAATCAGGGCCTGGGCTAGATCGTTGTGTTCGCCACACCGGAGCATGCATGCCGACCATCAACCAGCTGGTGCGGAAGCCGCGCAAGCCGCTCGTCATGAAATCGAGGACGCCGGCGCTGCGGGTGTCGCTGAACTCGCTTGCCAACAAGTCGACTACGGGCCGCAAGGGCAGCCCGCAGAAGCGCGGCGTCTGCCTGCAGGTCCGCACTATGACGCCGAAGAAGCCGAACTCCGCGCTCCGGAAGATCGCACGCGTGCGGCTGACCAACGGCATGGAAGTGACCGCGTACATCCCCGGCGAAGGGCACAACTTGCAGGAGCACTCTGTCGTCCTCATCCGCGGCGGCCGCGTGCCAGATTTACCAGGCGTCCGGTACCACATCATCCGCGGGACGTTGGACACGGGCGGTGTGGACGGCCGCAAGCAGGGCCGTAGCAAGTACGGGGCCGACGCGGCAAAGTCCTAGTTGACCTTGTTACCTCGCCGCCTGTCGGGCAGACAGTGCCCCGGCAGGCGGCGAGGCGTGTAAAGAAGGAAACGGACCAAATGGCGAGGCGCAGGCCGGCACCACATAAACCCGCTCCACCGGACCCCAAGTACGGGAGCCCGGAGGTGTCACGGTTCATCAACCGGCTGATGCAGCGCGGCAAGAAGTCCACAGCGCGCCGCGTCCTGTACGGCGCGTTCAGCGCCCTTGAAAAAGAGACCAACCGCCCGGCGCCGGAAGTATTTGAGATGGCACTGCGCAACTGCATGCCGATGCTTGAAGTCAAGCCGCGGCGGGTCGGCGGTGCGACATACCAGGTACCCGTCGAGATCCGTCCTTCTCGCCGGATGGCGATGGCGCAGCGCTGGCTGATCGACTCGGCCCGTGCCAGGGGCGGAAAGCCCATGGCGGAGAAGCTGTACGCGGAGCTCCTTGACGCCTCCCGCGGGCAGGGCAACGCCGCAAAGAAGCGCGAAGACCTGCACCGCATGGCGGAGGCCAACCGGGCCTTCGCACACTACCGCTGGTAGACCAAGGGCGCCCCGTCCGGCGATCCAGAGAACTGACTGATGACCACTATGACAAGCAAGCCCGCCAAACTGGACCTTAATAAAGTCCGGAACATGGGCATCATCGCCCACATCGACGCCGGTAAGACCACGACGTCCGAGCAGGTGCTTTTCTTTACCGGCCGCATCTACAAGATCGGCAACATTGACCTCGGCACCACGGTCATGGACTTCATGGAGCTGGAGCGCGAACGCGGCATTACGATCGGCTCCGCGGCGACCACGACGGAGTGGGCGGGGTACACGATCAACCTGATTGACACGCCCGGCCACGTGGACTTCACGGCCGAAGTAGAGCGCAGTCTCCGCGTCCTGGACGGCGGGGTCGTCGTGCTGGATGCCGTGGCAGGCGTCCAGCCCCAGTCCGAGACGGTCTGGCGGCAGGCGGACCGCCACCGCGTCCCGCGCCTGGTGTTCGTCAACAAGATGGACCGGCTGGGCGCTGACTTCATCGCCTCTGTTCAGTCCATCCACCGGCGCATGGAAGCCAACGCGGTCCCGATCCAGATCCCCATCGGCGCCGAGAGCAATTTCCAGGGGATGATCGACCTCATCAGCCGCACGGCGTTCATATACGACGAGACGGACCCCGTCAAGCACCGTGAAGCCCCGGTCCCCGACAACATGAAAGAGGAAGTCGAGACCCACCGGAAGCACCTGATAGAGAAGATCGCCGAGACCGACGATGAGCTCCTGGTGCGCTATCTCGACGGGCAGGACCTGACCAACGCCGAGCTGTCGGCGGCGCTGCGCCGGGCTACCGTCAAGCTGAAGATATTCCCAGTGCTCTGCGGCTCTGCGCTGAAGCACCGCGGCATCCACCCCCTGTTGGACGCCGTTATCGCCTACCTGCCTTCACCGTACGACGTCCCCCCAATTACCGGCACCGACCCGAAAGACGACCAGAAGAAGCTCCAACGCGCCACCGACCCGAATGCGCCTATGAGCGCGCTGGCGTTCAAGGTGGTGACCGACCAGCACGTCGGGCGCCTGGTCTATATCCGTGTGTACTCAGGCACCCTCGAAGCCGGCGCAACGGTCTACGACCCGTCGACCCGCGACCGCGAGCGTGTGGGCCGCCTGCTGCGCATGCACGCTGACCGGCGTGAGGAAATCAAGTCCGCCGGCGCAGGTGAGATCGTCGCGGCCATCGGCCTGAAGAACGTCTTTACCGGGCACACCCTGTGCGCCACCGACCACCCCATCGTGCTGGAGAACATCAAGTTCCCGGACCCTGTGCTGTCTGTCGCCGTGGAGCCCAAGACCAGGGGCGACCAGGACAAGATGACCCAGGCGCTGGTGCGCTTTGCTGACGAAGACCCCACTCTTCGCGTTTCCACGGACCCTGAGAGCGCACAGATAATCCTCTCCGGCATGGGTGAGCTGCACCTGGACGTGATCGTCGAGCGCATGCGGCGCGAGTTCAAAGTAGAGGCCACGGTCGGCGCGCCGCGCGTCGCCTACCGTGAGACCATCTCCAAGATCGCGCAGGCGCAGGGGCGGCTCATTCGCCAGACGGGCGGCCACGGGCAGTACGGTGACGTCACGTTCCGGGTGGAACCCCTGGAGCGCGGCGGCGGGCTACAGTTCGAGAGCGAGATATCGGGCGCGGTGCTGCCAAAGGAATATATCGGGCCCATCGAGCAGGGGTTCCGTGAAGCGGCTGCCGGCGGCATCATCGCGGGTTACCCGGTAGTCGACATGAAGGCGTTCCTCATCGACGGGTCTCACCACGAGGTCGACTCGTCGGAAATGGCCTTCAAGATCGCTGCGTCGATGGCGTTCAAGGCGGCCGCGGCCAAGGCGTCGCCGGTCATGCTCGAGCCCATCATGAAAATGGAAGTGATCACGCCCTCGGAGTTCCTCGGGGAGGTCCTCGGCGACCTGAACTCCAGGCGTGCGACCATCCTGAGCATGGAGGGCAGCGCCGGGACGCAGGTGGTCCAGGCCTACATCCCGCTCGCAGAAACGTTCCAGTACGCGACCAAACTACGGTCTCTTACCACCGGCCGGGCCAGCTTCGTCCAGGAGCTGAACCACTACGCGCCGGCGCCGAAGAGCACGTTCGAGAAGAAGGCGTAGGGGTAGGCGGCCATGCCAGGTCAGAAGATCCGGATAGTCCTCAAGGCGTTCGACCACCGGGTGTTGGACGTCTCGGCCCAGCAGATCCTCGAAGCCGCTGAACGCACCGGCGCCAAGGTGGCCGGGCCGGTGCCGCTGCCGACGTCGATCCGGCGGTTTTGCGTCATCCGCTCGCCGCACATTGACAAGAATTCCCGGGAGCACTTCGAGCTACGCGTGCACAAGCGGATCATAGACATATTGGAGCCGACATCTAAAACGGTCGACTCACTGACCAGGCTGAACGTGCCGGCAGGGGTGGACATCGCCATCAAACTCAACCGATGAACGACGGCGCCCGCGGGGGACGGGGCGGGCGCACCGGGCAGATTGACAACAGGAGTGGGGGACTAGGCCGGGCGACTTTCCGGCTGCCAGTAAAGCAACGCATATGACTATCTCAGGTCTCATTGGCCGCAAAATTGGAATGACCACGGTCTATCGCGAGGACGGCGGCGCTGAGGCGGTGACCGTCATCGAGGTCGGGCCGTGCACCGTCACGCAGGTCAAGACGAAGGCGCGCGACGGGTATGAAGCTGTCCAGGTCGGCTTTGGCAAGGCCAAAAACCTTTCCAAGCCGGAAGCTGGGCACCTGAAGCGCTCCAACAGCCAGGCCCGCCACCTGCAGGAGTTCACCGCCAAGGACCTGGGCGAGTACGAAGTAGGCAAGACCCTGTCCGCCGATGTATTCAAGGCCGGGGATCTGGTGAAAGTGACCGGGCAGTCCAAGGGCCGCGGCTACCAGGGTGGCGTCAAACGCCACCACTTCCACGGCGGCCCGAAGACGCACGGGCAGTCGGACCGCCACCGCGCGCCGGGCGCCATCGGGTCGACCACCCACCCCGGGCACGTCTGGAAGGGCACCCGCATGGCCGGCCACATGGGTGACGCCAAGGCGACGGTGAGCCGCATCGAGGTGTTCACTGCTGACCCGGCCCGGCACCTGCTGGTGGTAAAAGGTGCGGTGCCAGGCTCGATCAACGCGATAGTGCGGATCGAGAAGCTGGGCATCATGAAAAAGAAGCCGCCTGTGCCCGTCGCCAAGAAGGGCGAGCAGGCCAGGGCTGCCCGCAAGCCAGCCGCTGCTCCGGCGGCCGCGGCACCTGCAAAGAAAGCGTAGACCATGTGAGCGGGCGAACAGCCCGCCACGCCCCCGCGCAAAGCGTCCGCACGGGCGCATGCAAGTCAACTGAGGACTCTGGTGGAACTGCAAGTCAAAAACTCAAAAGGCGAAGTTGTCCGGTCCCTGTCCGCCAGCGACCGCGTGTTCGCCGTGGACCGCAATGATGCGCTGCTGCACCAGGCAGTCGTGACCCAGCTCGCCAACAAGCGGCAGGGCACACACGACACCATCGGTCGCATCGACGTCGAGATGTCCACGAAGAAGCTCCGTGCTCAGAAGCACACCGGGCGGTCCCGGCTGGGCAGCCGCGGGTCCCCTTCGATGGGCGGCTCGGTGTCGCACGGCCCGCACCCGCGTGACTATCGCGAGAAGCTGCCCAAGAAGATGCGGCGGCTGGCGCTGCGTGTGGCGCTCTCGGACAAGGTCCGGGAGAACTGCCTGCACGTGCTCGATGAGTTGAAGATCGAAAAACCCCGCACCAAGACGATGCAAGAGCTTGTCGCGGGCCTCGGCCTCAAAGGCACGACGCTGATCGTCACGCAGGCTACTGACCACAACGTCGTCCGGTCGGCGGCGAACCTACCGGGAGTCGAGGTCCTGGCGGCGCGGCTCCTCAGCCCGCTGCAGGCCACGGCTGCCCGCAACCTCGTCATGACCGAAGACGCGGTAAAGGTTGTCGAGGGACTCTGGGGCGGAGACGGGGGCAAGAAATGAACATCGCGCACGTCCTTGTCCGCCCGCTCGTGACCGAGAAGAGCACCATCTTGCAAGAGAAGGGCAAATACGTTTTTGAGATCGCCGCCGGCGCCACCAAGGCGGACGTGGCGAGGGCCGTCGCCAAGACATTCACGGTCACAGTGACCGCGGTCAACACCATGCAGATGCGCGGCAAGATGAAACGCTACGGCCGTCGCGAGTCGCGGCAGCCTGACCTCCGCAAGGCAATCGTGACGCTCAAGTCCGGCGACAGCATCAAGCTGTTCGAGGGGGCCTAACCATGCCAGTACGCGAGATAAAGGCGACAGGCAACAGCCGCCGGAACACGATCCTCCCGGACTTTTCCGAGATCACGAAGCACCGGCCGGAGAAGAACCTGGTCACCGACCTGCGCAAGCGCGGCGGCCGGAACAACCAGGGGCACCTCACGGTCCGGCACCGCGGCGGCGGCTCGAAGCGCGCCTACCGGATGGTGGATTTCAAACGCGACCTGACCTCAACAGCCGAGGTCGTGGCGATCGAGTACGACCCGAACCGCACGGCACGCATCGCGCTCGTGCAGTACGGTAACGGCGAGAAGCGCTATGTGATCGCCCCTGACGGGGTCGGCGTGGGACGAAAACTGTTTTCGGGTGAAACCGCCGAGGTAGTGCCAGGCAATACGACAAGCATCGGCAGGCTCCCTGTGGGCACGTATGTCCACAACGTTGAGCTGGCCCCCGGCAACGGCGCCAAGCTCGTGCGCAGCGCAGGCGCAGTGGCGCAGGTGATGGCGCACGAGGGCGGCTACACGCTGGTCAGGATGCCCTCGGGCGAGATGCGCCGGATCATCGACCGCTGCATCGCGACTGTCGGCCAGGTGGGCAACCTGGACCACAAGAACCGCAAGCTGGGCAAGGCAGGGCGTGCCCGCAACATGGGCCTGCGGCCAGAAGTACGCGGCGCAGTGATGAGCCCACGCGACCACCCGCACGGCGGCGGCGAGGGCAAGAACGGCGCAGGGATGCCGCACCGCAAGACGAAGTGGGGCAAGCCGGCGCTAGGCCCCAGGACGCGCAACAACAAGCGGACCGACTTCATGATCCTCCGCAGACGGTACGAGAAGTAGCAGATGTCAAGGTCAGTCAAAAAGGGCCCGTTCGTAAGCGCCAAGCTGGCGAAGAAGATCGCCGCGGCGCAGAAGACCGGCTCCCGGACCCCGGTGAAGACCTGGTCCCGTGCGTCGACGATCATGCCGGAAATGGTGGGCCTCACCATCGCCGTGCACGACGGCCGGAGACACGTGCCGCTATTGATCACGGAGAACATGGTTGGACACAGGCTGGGCGAGTTCGCGCTGACCCGCCTGTTCAGGGGCCACTCGACACGTACAGACAAGACGACGGCGGTCCGCTAGGAAGACTGGGCACCAATCACATGGCACTCGCAACGTCCCGCCTGGCGGGCATAAGCACAACGAACCTCCGCCGCGTCGCCAACCTGGTACGCGGCAAGCCCCTCGAGGAGGCGGTGACGATGCTTAAGTTCATCCCGTCACCCGCGGCGGTAGCGGTGCGCAAGACGATTGAGTCCGCAGCAGCCAACGCCGAGACGAACGACCTGAAGGACAGGCAGATGCTGAGGGTGGTCAAGATCACCGCAGACATGGGTCCGTCCGTCCGGCGGTTCCGCGCCAAGGCCCGTGGCCGGGCTGGCGCGTTCGACCGGCCAACCAGCCACATCACAGTCGAAGTAGACGAGGACGGGGGCGAGTAGCGTGGGTCATAAGGTCCACCCCATCGGGTTCCGGCTCGGGGGCATCCAGGACTGGAGCGCGCACTGGTTTGCAGTGAAGGCGAAGGACTACACGCGCATGACGCTCCAGGACCTGGCGTTGCGGAAGCTGGTCGCGGCCCGCTACGGCGACGCCGGCGCGATCGCCAAGGTCGAGATCGAACGCGGACCGCAAGACCTGGTGGTGACCGTCCACACGGCGCGCCCGGGCATCATCATC
>CAYWBD010000293.1:0-7304 GCA_964456315.1 uncultured Thermoflexus sp. | reverse complement strand
CGAAGGAGCCGACGCGCGGGCCGTTCATCGTTGCCGGGGCGGACGAGACCACCGTGCTGGAGCGGGCCGACCCCTGGATCAAGGAACGCCACTACTGGGGCCCCGGCTACTACGTCCAGACCTGGAAGGAGAAGGACCCGCCGCCGGGCAACCCGGCAGACACGGCAGCCGCGGTCCTGGGCGAGAAGGGCTTCGCGGAGAAGACGGTGGCGGTCGAGATGCGCTACATGGGCGCCGCCTACCTGGAGCGGCTGAAGAAGCTCCTCCCGAAGGCCACGTTCGTGGACGCCGAACCGCTCCTCTGGAAGATGCGGCTCGTCAAGACGCCGGAGGAGATACGCCGCACCCGGGAGTCGTGCAGCCGAACGAGCCGCATCTGGCTCAGGCTCATGCACGAGTTGAAGCCAGGTGTGACGGAGAAGGAGCTTGCATCAAGGTTCACGGTGGCGTTCCTCGAACAGGGCATGTCGGCGGAGCGGGCCTACATCATGTTCGGGCCGTGTGGCGCCAAGCTGATCAACGGGACCCCTGTGCCGACCGACGCCGTCCTCAAGCCTGGCTACTTCGTGCGCTGCGACGTGCAGGGCAAGTACGACGGGTACATCTGCAACCTCTCCAGGGTGATCGGGTTCGGGACGGTGACGCCCGCCATGCAGAGGGCACAGAGGCTTGTGCGCGTGATGGTGGACACGCTCGCCCCTGAGCTGCGTCCGGGCGTCCGGGCCTCTGACATCAGACGGATGGAGCTCAAGCTCTACGAGGGGACGGGCTACCGGCCGGTCGTCCCCTACACAGGTCACGGCGTCGGCAGGGTCGTGCACGAGCCGCCCTACCTGTACGAGAAGGACCAGACGGTGCTGGAGCCCGGCATCGTCGTGACACTTGAGCCGACGGTGACGTTCACGTCGGACGGGGACCTGAATATCTCCATTGAGGACCAGTACGTGATCACCGAGGGCGGCAACGAGTGCCTGACTTCGGAGGCGCCCCTGGACCTTTACCTCTGAGGCCAGCCGGAGCGGCCCTTGCTTCCAGCCCTACCGTCAGGCATTCAGTTCACACCAAAGCAATGGCCTTCGTCATGCCGGCCGTCCACCCGCCGTCCACGACGTAGGCGGCGCCGGTGACAAAGTTGGACTCGTCGCTGGCGAGGAAAAGGGCCACCTTCGCCACATCGTCGGGCTTCCCGATCCTCCCGGCCGGTGCGATGCGCCCCGCGAACTCCCGGCCCTTCGGGTTCTCCTCCAGGAACGGGGCGGACATGGGCGTCTCTATCCACCCGGGGCATATGCAGTTGACGCGCACGCCCTCCGGTCCGTGGTCTATCGCCATGGCCCGTGTGAGCTGCATCGCCGCGCCCTTCGTGGCGCAGTACCCGGCGATGTCGGACTCGGCGTAGAAGCTGTTTGCCGAGGCGGTGATGATGAATGACCCACCGCGACCCGTCCCTGCCGGCGGGCGGCGCATGTGCGGTATAGCGTGCTTGCCCAGCAGGAAGGAGCCCTTCACGTTCACTGCGAAGAGTTCGTCCCAGTGTCCTTCTGGCAGGTCCACCACTGAGCCGCCCCGCATGATGCCCGCGTTGCTGAACACGACATCGATGCCGCCAAAGCTCTCCACAGCGGTCGTGACCAAGCGCGCCACGTCCGCCGACTTGGAGACGTCGGCCGTCACCGGTTTGACCTTGCCTGAGGCCTTCATCCGCCTGGCCTGGGCCGCAGTGGCCGCGACGCCCGCCTGGTTGACGTCGGCTGCGATGACGTTGGCGCCCTCCGACGCGAACAGCACCACCGTCGCGCGGCCGATGCCGCTGCCTGCGCCCGTGATGACGGCGACTTTCCCGCTCAGCCTCATTCCAGACCTCCTGCCTACCGCCGGAGCGCGTGCGCGCGCCGCGCAACGAATTGTGACGGGGTTGCAGGGAGAAATCCTGTCTGACGGTCGCGAGTAAGAGGACCATATAAGGGAACAACGCGGAAATGCGGTGGTGCGTGCCAGGCATGGAAGGGCCCCGGTCACACGGGACGGCGATACTAAGTAGTACTTAATAGAGTCGGCGTCTCTTGTGACGGCAGACCGCGCAGCGATGGCGCTATCGTTGTTTGCTGCATCCCCTTGACGCGCCAGAGCCGCCCCGGGTGCAATCGGTGCGGCTCTGGTGAATGGAGTGGTGTAGACAGGTTTAGTCGCCGAGGCCATCACTCCCTCATTGCCCGTCAGCGAGCCACGTAGCTGGCGAACGCCGTGGCGTACAGCTCGGCGAAGCTGAACTCCGCGTCGAACGGGTCGCCGGGCATCGGGAACGAGCGCAGCACGCCCGCTGCCACCTCGCCTACGAACGGCGCGTTAGCGATGCTGCCGGCCGCTATCAGCGCCGCCGTGCCTGGGGCCTTCGACGCCGCACCGGGTGCCTGCGCCGCTGCCAGCGCGGCCAGCCGTTCGGCGTTGGCGTCGCGCGGGTCCCAGGGCTCAGGTACCACGTCGGCTGGCACGAGCACCCGCGCTACGGGCTGCTCGACCTGCACGATTCGCCTGTAGGCCGCCATCGCCGTGTTGTAAAGCTCGGCGAAGCTCGCCCGGGCGTCGTCGTCACCACCGGGCATCGGGTAGTTGCGCAGCACCTCTGCCGCGACCGACCGGATGAACGGGTCCGACGTGTCCTGCCCGCCGCCGTCGTACGAGGCCATCAGCTCTCCGACCGACGCCTCGGCGTCGTGCGGGTCACCGGGCATCGGGTAGTGGCTGAGGACGAAAGCCAGCAAGGGGTCAGGGGCCTGGCGCTCAGCCTGCTGCGCCGTTATCTGTTCCTGAGGTCTGATTGGGTCGCCGACCCTGGCCGACGCCTGGCCAGCGCTTATTACTGAGGCTGTGACCGCGGCCACCATCACGGCGGCTACAGCTATTTTCTTGAACATCGACGTAACTCCTGTGGGCACTGTGGTTGCTGACTGATCGGGGGTGATCTGGCTGTTGTTGGTGTATGCACCCATTGCTGCACTCCTTGACTCCTTGTCCCCTGTTGCACCGGGGGACTTCTGCACCTGCGACCCGCACCGGGCCGACAGGGACAACTTTGCCCTGAGGCTCGACGCCGCAAATCGCGGTGTCCTGTGATCTTTGGGAAACCCGTCCTGGCACGCGACATAGCAAGGGGTTGCTATACGGCCCCGCGGCTGAGATCAGACGCGACCCCCGATGGCCGCGCATCCCCTCTCCCTGGGAGGGAGACGGGTGCCCACCGGAGGTGGGCGCTGGTGGGGGTTGAAGTTTCCGGAGCGAGTCGGGGTGCGGGCGAACGACGAGCGAGCCCTCTCCCACCGGGAGAGGGTGTGGGTGAGAGACACAAGTGGGTCCACGCCGCTAGCAAGCCGGGCAACGTCGACCGTCTTTACCGGGAGCGGGCCGCCCTCTTCAGGCGGCCCGCTTGCCGTGCCAGGCAGGAGGTCCGGGCCTGTCCCCCATTACCACCCGGCCTCCGCGATACGCGCCATCTCCCACTCGACCAGGCTCAGGAAGTCACCCTGCGCCTGGGGTTTCGGAGCCTGGGCCCAGGACGCCGCGTCCAGCATGTCCGACTCGCCGAGCGTGCCGTTGATGACTTCGAAGGGCAGCTGCTGATTGACAGGCTCGAAGGCGACAAAGACGAACTCCGGCATGCCGCTGAGGATGTCTGTCGGGCCCATGTGCGCGAGGAAGCCCGCCACAGTGGCCTTCGGGGGCCGGGACTCAGGCAGCACCCAGTAGAACCTGGACATGCCCCCGAGCACGTCCGTCGCCCCGCTCTCCACGAGATCGCTGCCTTCTGGCTGAGTCACTCCAGCCACCGGCTCGACAAGCACATCGGCTGACACAGCGGCACCGATGACTGCTGCCACCGCCAGAGCACCGATCACACCTATGGTCAGTTTGGTCTTCATCGCGACCCTCCCCTGGGTGCTGCTTGGGCAGCCGCTTGTGGCGACCGCCGGGTTGTGTGTCCGGGCTGCAAGACGCCGCCCCTGACAGCACCGAGCATCAGCCCGCGAGGGGGTGCCCCACATCGCCAACAATGGGCATCTTCCGTCCGGACCGCCCAGGAATGCGCCTACCCATAAATAGGTACGCCGAGATCAAATCCGGCGGGTTTCGCCTCGGCTTGCGTCCGGCGGCGATGCCGCGGACACGTCGCAGGCGCGACCTGAATGGCGCCGCGATGACACGGAGGGACTAAGGATCCATGGGAGGCCCGTGGCTTGCAGACCCTCCACCTGGGAGACAGTCGGCCGCGGGCCAGGGACCGGCCTGGCCCCGACTACCGCGACGTGCCGGGCGGCGGCGCGACCAGCCCGTGCCGGTACGCGTACGCGGCGGCCTCGGTCCGGTTGGCGACACTTATCTTGGACAGGATGTTCTTCACGTGCGTGGTCGCGGTGTTCTCACTGATTACGAGCGCGTCGCTGATCTCCCGGTTTGATTTGCCCGCGGCAACCAGCCGCAGCACCTCGACCTCGCGCTCGGTCAGGCCGTCCGGGAACTCCGGCCGCCCTCCGCGCCGGATCGCCAGGCGTTCGGCGAGTTTTTCCAACTTCGCGTGAACCGACTTCATGCCTAACTCTGTCGTGATGGCGAGGCCTTCGGTGACAAGGTCGCGCGCCTTCGACACGCCGGCGGCGCCGCGCTCGTTGAGCAGCAGCGCTGCGTAGTCGTGGCAGGTCTGGGCGAGCTCTGGGCGGTAGCTGGCGCGCCGGCAAAAGGCCACTGCGTCCTCGAAGTGGATCATAGCCGCGGAGCGGTCGCCAATCGTGTCCGCCACAGCGCCCAAGACCCGGTCAACACTGGTCCAGCCGGGCCCAACGCCCATCGAGGTCGAGCCAGCTAGGCGCGCTCCAGAGGCGCGTTTAGCTTTCAGCTCCGGGTACACCGCGGCGGCGGCTTCGGGGTCGTCCGAAGCGACGGCGATGATGCCAATTGACGCTGCCCTCAGGAGTCTTGCGCTGGTATCCCACTGATTTTCGGACGACAGGCGCAGGCCGGGTTCGGCCGCGAGCACCAGGCTGCGCAGCCCGTCGTCGTCCGCGGCACAGAGGAGGACCGTTGCGTAGACGGAGCTAATTTGCATGGCGGGTGGTGGGTCGGACTTGAGCCGTTGGCGAAGCCACGACATCTGCTCCTCAAAGGCTTCGTGGCGGCCGGTGGCATATTCCAGGTAGAGCCGGTCGGTGATATGGGCTAAACCCGGCGGCTGCAGCTGCAGGATGCTGCCGATGGCCGTCCGGGCGGTTTCCCACCTGCCCAAAAGGAGGGCCAGGGTGGCCGAAACATCGGCAAGCTGGTGCAGCCGCAGGCGGTTACGCGTTTTTGCCGCCAGGTCGCAGGCCGATCTTTCAAGGTCCATCGCCTGCGCCGTGAGCCCGAGGTCGAACGCCGCGCGCGCCGCCACGTAAATCGCGAAGGCCTCGGCCGAGACGCTGCCCGCCCTCCGGGCGGCGTCGATGGCCTTCAGGGCCGAGTCGAAGGCGGACTGCCACTGGAGTTCTCCCGAGTCGACCGCGGCACTGCGGGTGAGGGCCCAGGCCTCAACCTCGGCGTCGCCAAGCCGCCGGCCGATCGAGAGCGCCTGCCCCACCGCTTCAATCGCCTTGCTGAGACCGTCACTTGTTCCGACCAAGCTCACCCCATATCGCGACAGCAAGAGGCCGGCCTCCCTGGAACCTGGCGCGGCGACCTCCAGGGCCCTCGCCAGCTGGTCCGTCATGTAGCGGTCCCTACCGGACCCGGGTTGGATGGCGACATCTACGGCGCGGCTGGTCTGTCCGGCGCCCATGTAGATCTCGAATGCACGCTTCATGTGGCGGGACACCTCGGAGGCCGCCGCCAGGGACGATCCCCAAGCTTCCTGCGAGCGTCCCAGCCCCTCCTGGAGCGCGGCTTCGGTGAGGTCGCCGCGTTCTCCGTGCGCCCGTAGCGCCCTGTCGAAGTGCGCCTGCGCCTCTTCGTAAGCATGCGCCGCGAGGGCGCCCTGGCCAGCGGCCAGGCTGTGCTTCACCAGCCCGTCCGGGCCAAGGACGGCCTCCGCTTCGCCGAAGTGGTGCGCAAGCTCCGCGGCGTGGTCGCCGGCGGCGACGCCGTAACTGCGCTCCAGCGCCTGTGCGATGCGGGCGTGCAGGCGTACGCGGCGCGTGGTCGACAGCTCCTCGTAGAGCGTCTGGCGCACCAGCGCGTGCGAGAAGCGGTAGCGGCCGGGGAGGCGCGGGTCCTCGTCGACCAGGCGTGCCCGTACGGCCTCCTCCAGGGCAGCGAGCAGCGTGTCGTCTGTCAAGCCTTCGGTGACGTCCGCCAGCGTGTCCAGGCCGAAGTCCCGTCCGATGACTGACGCCGCCGGCAGCACTTCGTTGGCCTGGGTGGAGAGCCGGTTCAGCCGCTGGCCGATGACCTCGCGCACGCCCTCCGGTATGCGGAGGCCCATATCGGAGGGGCCGTGTGGGCTGACTGACAGGGCGTCGTGCCTGAGCAGCCGCGCGACCTCGTGGGCGAACAGCGAGTTGCCCTCGGTGCGCGAATACACCGCCGCGGCCAGCTCAGGGGAGGGTGAGGTTCCAAGGGTGGCCTCCAGGAGGCCCCTGACGTCTCCCGGGGCCAGGCCGCGCAGGGCAATGCGCACGAAGTGGCGTTCCCGGGTCAGGTTGCCCAGCGTCTCTGCCAGCGGGTGACGGCGAGAGAGCTCGGTGTCCCGGTATGTCCCCAGGACCAGCACCGCGGCCCCTGCGGCCTCCGGTGCCATGAACTCCAGCAGCCGCAGTGAGGAGCCGTCGGCCCAGTGCAGGTTGTCCAGCACGACCACGAGCGGCGTACGCCCCGCGGCCCGTTTCAGGAACGAGGTGACGGAGTCGAAGAGCCGGAACCGCGCTGACTCGGCGTCTGGCCCGGGCGCCGCCTCGGGGAGGCCCGGGAAGCGGTCGCGCAGCTCCGGGAACGCGCCTGCCAGGTCGGCCGCTCCGGCGCCCGTGGTGGCGTGGAGCTCTGCATCATCGAGCCGGCTGGCGAGCGCCCTCATCACCTGCACCCACGGCCAAAAGGGCGGCGCACCCGGCTGCTCCGGGCAGCGTCCCCAGAGGACCTCGGCGCCACGCCCGCGGGCGGCTGCCGCCAGCTCCTCGGCAAGGCGCGTCTTGCCGATGCCCGGCTCGCCCACGAGCATGACCACGCGCCCGCGGCCTGAGAGCGCGTCGTCAAGCGCGGACGTGAGTTCGGCCATCTCTCGCTCGCGGCCGACGAATATATCGCCCGGGACGGCCATGGCGCTCTCTCCGGTCAGGCAGCGTCGG
>CAYWBD010000292.1:0-6385 GCA_964456315.1 uncultured Thermoflexus sp. | reverse complement strand
GACGTGTTCGAGACCGAGCCTGTCGACGCTGAAAGCCCGCTGCTGTCGCTGCCGAACATCCTGCTTACGCCGCACACGGCCGGCTGGTCGCCGACATTCATCGTCGAGTCAGGGCGCAAGCAGGCGGAGAACGTGGCCTTCGTGCTGACCGGCAAGCGCCCGCATGGGATCGCCAACCCCGACGTCGTCAAGACCATCGCCGTCATGCGCGCCACAAGCCCGGGCCGCTGGAAGGGCGTGCCGGACTTTTCGACCGCTGGTGATTTCTAGCTGTTGGCCGGCCGACCTGGAGCCAGGCCGCAGGGCTCAGCCTGCCGCGGCCGCCACGGCGCGCTCAGGGCTCTGTGCAAGGGTCGTCCCGGCGTAGCGGGCGACGAAGGACTGGATGGCCCCGTAGTAGAGGTCGGGGTCAGCAAGGTCTACCCGGTCGTGCCCTGCGCCCGCTATGAGGAGCCACTGCTTGGGCGCGTTCGCCGCGTCGTAGACCTGACGGGCCAGCCCGGCTGGCACCAGGCGGTCGTCCGCGCCCTGGACCACGAGCACCGGCCGCCGCACATTGCGGACGTGGCGGGCAGTCTCGTAACGGGACCGCATCATGAAGCGCAGGGGGAGCAGCTTTGTCCACGATGCGTGCAGATACGCCAGGGCCGGGATAGACGGCGGCGGGCACTCGAGGACCAGCACCGACGGCTCGATTTCTGTCGCTAGCCGCGCAGCCACGGCTGCGCCCATCGAGCGGCCAAAGAAGACGACCGGACCTGTTGACGGCCCGAGCCGGCTGCGCATCTCGCCGTAGGCGGCCACAGCGTCGAGGTGCGTACCGTCCTCGTCGCTGGGCGCGCCCCCGCTAAGGCCGTAGCCGCGGTAGTCGAAGATGAACACGCTCGCCCGCAGGCGCCGGTGGATGTCGAGTAGCTGGTCCAGCCGGGCGCTGATGTTGCCGCCGTTGCCGTGGCAGAACAGCCACGTCACCGGGCTGGCGCCTGGGACCCACCAGCCGTGAAGCGGCACGCCGTCGCCGGACTGAAAGCGCACGTCCTCGTAGGCCAGGCCGAGGTGCTCCGGCGTGCCCTTCAGAGTCCGCTCTGGGACGTAGATGAACTTGCGCTCGATCGCTCTCATGGTCTGACCAAGGATAGTCCACCAGCGAACAACAGAGCGGCTCCGGTCGCGCTGGCCGGTTGACGGGGGGTTAGCGGGCAGCGCCGGACGTGAGCAGCGCCTCAACCTCAGCCGCGGTGTACCCGGCCTCGCCAAGTACCTCGCGGGTGTGCTGACCGAGCCCAGGGGACGACCGCAGCGCAGGCTGGCCGTCTGAGAACTGGACTATCGGCCCGGCGGTGCGCCAGGTGAACCCGGCGGCGTGCCTGACGGTGCCGATGTAGCCGTTGGCCAGCACCTGCTCGTCGTCCGGCACCTCCTCGACGAACCTGATCGGCTCGCAGGGGATGTCACGGGCGCGGAGCTCCCTGATCCACTCCGCCGTCGGTCGCTCTGAGAAGCGCTTCTCAAACTCGGCGGTGATCCTCTCCGCCAGTGCGATGGCCTCCGGGGTCGATTCGTCGTAAGCCGGCTGCTCGACGCGGGGGTCGTGCATGCCAAGGTATTCGAGCAGCCGCCTACGGGCAGGCACGGCAAGCGTCCCGAGCGTGAGGCCGCCGTCCTTGGTCCGGTAGCCGCGGTAGTAGGTGCGGTAGATGCGCCCCCTCACCACCTGCTGGTACTCGCGCTGGATGTCCTCATAAGAAGCGCCGCTGTGCCGGAGTTCAGGCAGACGCTCGTGGAACCAGGTCTGCGCCGGCGATGGGTGGCCTTCAACCACGTTGACCCGCATGCACTGCATGTTGAGGGCGTTGATCAGGAGGCTGGTCGAGGCTTTTTGCCCGCGGCCGGTTCGCGAGCGGCCGATGATCCCGGCCATGACCGCCGACGCCGCGGCATACGCGGTCGAGAAGTCTATGTACGACGATGACCACACAGGGTCAGGCTGGCCTGCTTCCAGGACTGCGCCCGCGCCGGTCGAGAGCTTGCCCTCGGAGGCTATGGCCCCGGCGAAGCCCTGCATGATGAGGTCGAACCCGGCCTCCTCCGCCTTAGGCCCCTTCGGGCCGTAGCCTGTGATTTCGACATAGATGAGCCGCGGGTTCAGCTTGGACAGCGAGGCGTAGTCGATCTTGAGCTTGGCCGCGGTGTCCGTGCGGTGGTTGGAAATCGCGGCGTCGGCAGACTCCACGAGCCGGGCCAGGGCCTGCTGGGCCTGCGGGAGCTTGAGGTTGAGGCAGACGCTGCGCACGCCGCGGTTGAGCGGCAGGAAGGCGCGGCTCTCGCCTGGCATGAATGGGCTCTGGTGACGCCAGGGCTCGCCCTCGATGGGCTCGACCTTGATCACGTCCGCGCCCATGTCGGCCAGGATCTGACCTGCGAACGGCCCGGCTATGAACGAGCCGAACCCCAGCACCCGGATGCCGGCAAGAGGGCCGGTATTCACAACGGCTGTCATGAGTGGCTAGGGCGCCGGGCCATCACCGTGACCACTTCGGGACGATGTCGGCCCCGCCGCAGCCCACGTCAAGGCGCTCGATGCTGTGCCGGCTGGCGACGGTGACATACAGCGACGTGCCGTGCCAGCACAGGTTGGTGACCTGCTTGCCGCCCATCGGGTAGCTTGCCAGCAACTTGCGCTCGTCGACGTCTATCACGTCCATCGTGCCGTGCTCCCAGCGTGCCACCCAGAGGCGGCCGTGCTCGTCGAACTGGATGCCGTCCACGGTCCATGTCGGGAACTCGAACACGTTGCGGCGGTTCTTGACTTTGCCGTCGGCGGCGATGTCGTAGCAGACGATGCTCTGCGCGCCGGACATTGCCACGAAGAGGCGCTTCTGGTCCGGGTGGACCGCCGGGCCGTTGGGGTATGGCTGGCCGGTGTCGAGCTGGTCGACGGTGGTCACCCGGTTCTTACGGTCCACGTTGATGCGGTAGATGCCGCCGATGGACTTGCGCTCGTTGTCACCGGGGTCCGTGAAGTAGACGTTGCCCTTGAGGTCCAGGCAGACATCGTTCACGCCGTGATAGGGGCGGCCGCGGAAGTCGGCGGTCAGGACTTCCATCTCCCGGGTGCGGGTGTTGAAGCGGGTCACCCGTTTCGCGCCGAAGTCTGCGGCGACTATATGGCCGTCGCCGTCGTACTTCAGCCCGTTCGCCCGGCCGCCGGTGTGCGCCCAGACCTCCGCCGTGCCGTCTGGCGACATGCGCCCAATGGTGCCGTTGACCAGGTAGTCCACGAAGTAGAGGTTGCCCGCGTCGTCGAAAATCGGCCCCTCTGCGAAGTCGATGTTCGCCACGACCGGGTAGGGCGTGAGGGTTTTGGGCAGCGGCGGGTACTTCGCGATCAGCCTCGCCGGCTTGGTTGCGGCGGTCTTCGGCATGGCTCAACTCCGTCCCGGCTGGCGGCGCAGTGTCCGGCGCGCCCTGGCGGAGCGAAAGCTAGCACGGCGCGCATCTTGGGGCAACAGCCAGGCCAGAGTGGGCCCGGGCAGGTCGAGGAGATGGGCCGGGCCCGTACGCTGGCTGGGGCCCGGCCCGGCGTGCGGCCCCACCGGTGCTCCGTCCCGAAAGCTCGGGAGTGTGCCCGGAGACCGCCGGTTGACCGCAGGCGACGGGTGGGGTTGGAGGGCTCCCCTTGCCCGCCGTCGAAAATCTAGGCGCCCTGCCGCCTGGACACCTTCTTTCGTGGCGGTAAAGCACCCCGCGCGCCTGCCGCTGGCGTCGTGGTCACGGCCTGTCAAACGGCGATGACGCCTGACTGGGCGGCAGTATTAACACCGGCACCCCTGCCGACCGCACCACCTTGTCGGTCACGCTGCCAATGACCCAGCGCTTGAACCCGCCGGCGCCGTGCGTGGACATGACGATCATCGACCCCTCCACGGCTTCTGCCTCCTCGATGATCCTGAACGCGGCGTTCCCTATCGCCGCGTGCGCCCGCGACTTGAGGCCCTTGGCCTCGGCCTGGGCGGTGAACTTGCCAAGGTAGTCGAGCGCTTCGCGGCGCTGCTCTGCGATGCCGTAGTCGCCGGCGTAGTACTCGATCCCAGGGCCGCTGACGCCGTAGTAGGGGAAGCGCACCGCCCGCAAGAACACGACCTCAGCGGCGCTTGCCTCGGCCACTTCCAGGGCGACTGGCACGGCAGCCTCTGACAGCGCCGAGCCGTCCAGGGGCACGATGACTACGTTCGGCGCGCCTGCGTTGCCCGCAAAGGCCGTGACGCTCTTCGGGTGCACCGCCATCACGGGCACCGGCGACGAGTGCAGGACGCGGTCGGTGACGCTGCCCAGGACACCGCGCGCCAGTGACGACTCCCTGTGCGTTGCCATGGCGATCATGTCTGCCTTGATTTCGCGGGCGTAGCGCACGATCTCCTCGGCCGGAGAGCCAGTGGCCACGTGCGTCTTGGCGGGCACGCCGCTGGCGTCGAGGCGCTCCGCTTCCTTCGTCAGGTAGTTCTGTGCGAACTCGACTGCCCGGTCCAGGACCTGCGTCCCGAAGCCCGGCGCGGGCTCTGGTTTGCCGCCCCGGCCGGTAATGCCGACGCTCGGATGCTCGATGCCCGGTCTGTCCTGGGGCGCGTGGCCGGGGACGGGGTGGCCGGGGTCGGCCATCCCTTCTGGCAGGCGCAGTTCGTTCGGGTTGACGACGGCGAGCAGCACGACCTCCGCGCCGAGCGGGCGCGCCAGGCCGGCGATGAACCCGCCGATCTTCTCGGCGTACTCAGACCCGTCTAGCGGGACAAGTACCTTCCTGAACATGTCCGTGACCCTCCAGGGGACGCGCAGACGGGGCACATGCCGTCTGTTGCCGCGACATTATGCAACTTAGTGTGAGCGACGCGTGAACCGGCCGAGCGGGTCGTGTGGTGCGCGTGAGGAATCGGGCCGGGAGTGCATCTCATCAGGCCGGCTGCCGTCATTCCGAGCGCAGCGAGGGATCTGGGGCCGGGTGGACTGAGTTGAATCGAACGGGCCACCCCAGGTCCCTCCCCTTCGGCTTCGCTCAGGGTCGGGACGACGGAGAGGGCGCAACCCCTTGGGCTAAACGCGCAGGAACGCAGGGCGTCTGTGCTCGTCGACAACGTCCCGGTAACCATCTCCAAAGAATCCCAAAGATTGCGGACTATAACTGTTCCTGGCAGCACATTCGCTGCTCACGGACACAGACGAAAAACAAGGAGAACCGGGCAATGAAACTCAACAGGAAACTGGCGCTTGGACTGGCCGTCGGCGCGATCGCGGCCCTGTCCATCGCAGGTGCGGCATTCGCCCACCCGGGAGGTCCCACGAAGGGATCAAAAGACACCTACCTGGACAAGCTGGCCCAGGCGCTCGGCATCCAGCGCAGCGCCCTCGATGCGGCCGTCGCCACGGCGCAGGCGCAGGTCGTGCAGGAACAGCTTGCCACCTACCTGGCATCCGCGGTGACCAACGGCCTGATCACGCAGGCGCAGTCGGACGAGATCAATGCCTGGCTAGGCTCCCGGCCGGCCGCAACGGACAAGGTCCTCGGGCTGGGCGCGGGGATTGGGCATTTCCAGCTCCAGCTCCCGCTTTCCGGCGCCAACCTTACGACCCGCCTCGCGAACCTGGTGACCAACGGGACGCTGACGCAGGCGGAGTCTGACTCGATCACGGCCTGGGTCGGCGCACGGCCAGTCGCCACCGACAGCCTCATGCCCGCGAAGGGGTCCGGCCCCGGACGTGAGTTCGGCCCGGGGCGTGGTGGTCGCGGCGGTCACGGCGGTCGCGGCCACCGCGGCGGTCACGGCTTCGGGGACGGCATGTTCAAGATGCCTGCTCCGCAGCAGCCTGCGACGCCCCAGAACCCGACTCCTTCCCAGCAGTCGTCGTTCTCGCAGACCAGGGCGTAAGCCAGAGGAAGACCTGAAAGGAGTGGGCGGCTCTTTGCCCGGAGAGCCGCCCACTTCGCGTCTTGGCGCAGGACCGCAGGGGCATGGCGCGCCATGCCCGCCAGGCTCGTCCGGAGCCTGGCGAATGGCGAAGGACGGGGCCCCTCGACTGCGCTCGGGGCAAGCGGGCGGTGGCCGCCTGTTCCCGCCTGGAGTCGCAGACGGGTTACTGGAGCTTGATGCCACGCGCCCGCGCCACCGTGTCGAGGTCCTTGTCTCCGCGGCCGGAGAGGAGCAGCAAGATGATCTTGTCCTTGCCAAGCTTCGGGGCCATTTTGGCGATGTGTGCCAAGGCGTGCGAAGGCTCAAGCGCCGGGATGATCCCCTCGCTGCGCGTCAGCAGGTCGAACCCGTCGAGCGCCTCCTGGTCGGTCGCAGACACGTACTGCGCCCGCTCGGTGTCCTTCAGGTAGGAGTGCTCAGGG
>CAYWBD010000291.1:0-4448 GCA_964456315.1 uncultured Thermoflexus sp. | reverse complement strand
ACGCGGGGCCCCTGCCCTGCCCTGCCCTGCCGGGCAAAACCCACCGGGCCGCCGGCCGGGACGCGCTGGCCTTCCGAACGGGTTCAGGAACAGTTCACCATGCAGCTAGCCCAGCGTGTCAGACAGCTCCCTCCATACCTGTTCGTCGGCATTTCCCGAGCGATCGCCGAGAAGCGGGCGAAGGGTATTGATGTCATCTCGTTTGGGATCGGTGACCCCGATATCCCGACGCCGGATGTCGTCCTGGACGCGCTCGAACGGGGCGCCCACAAGCCTGCGAACCACCGCTACCCGGAGTCAGAGGGCCTGCCCGAGTTCCGAAAGGCCGTGTGCGACTTTTATCAGCGCAGGTTTGGCGTGAAACTCGACCCGGCCACGCAGGCGATCAACCTGATCGGCGCAAAGGAGGGCATCGGGCACGCCGCGCTGTGCTTCCTGGACCCCGGCGACGTCGCTCTCGTGCCCGACCCCGGCTACCCGGTGTACAACATCGGGACGATGTTCGCCGGGGGCCTCACGCACTACGTGCCACTCAAGGAGAAAAACGGCTTCCTGATGGACTTCGCAGACATCCCGACGGACGTGGCGAGAAACGCGAAGGTCCTGTGGCTCAACTACCCGAACAACCCGACTGGCGCGGTGGCCTCGCTCCCTTTCTTTGAGGAGGCCGTGAGGTACTGCCGCGAGTTCGACCTCTACCTGCTGCACGATGCGTGCTACACGGAGGTGACGTTTGACGGGTACGTCGCCCCAAGCGCGCTGCAGGCGCCGGGGGCCATGGACTTGTGCATGGAGTTCCACTCGCTTTCTAAGACGGCGAACATGACAGGCTGGCGCGTCGGGATGGCTGTTGGCAACCCAGAGATGGTCAACGCCTTGATGCGCTTGAAGTCCAACCTGGACTCCGGGCTGGCGCAGGCGGTCCAGGAGATGGGGATTGCGGCGCTTGAGTTGCCTCCGGTCTGGCTTGCCGCGAACAACGCCGTGTACAGGCGCCGGCGTGACAGGGTTGTCGCCGGGCTGCGGGAGATCGGGCTGGATGCGGTCGCGCCGAAAGCTGGGCTGTATATCTGGACGAAGGTGCCGCCGGGGTACGACTCAGCCGGGTTCGCGAAGCTGCTGCTAGACGAACGGGACATCGTGGTCACGCCGGGCCGCGGCTACGGGCCGGCCGGCGAGGGGTACGTGAGGCTATCGCTTACCACGCCGGACTCCCGGATCGAAGATGGGATGCAACGCCTGCGCGGGTGGAAGATCCCGTCGCCCCCTCGCAAGTAGAGGCCGCAGTTGGGCGGGGTGCAGGCCCAATGAAAATGTCCCTCACCCGGACCCTCTCCCGGTGGGAGAGGGCTTACTGAGATAGTCTCAAAAGGCTTCTAGTGACACGAGATCGCGCCATACCTACCGGCCCCCGCCGCGAGCGCGCCTGCCTGGTCGCGGTCAGTGTGCGGGGCAAGGAAGAGCTCTGGAGCATCGACGACTCGCTGGCCGAGCTCGCCGAGTTGGCGCGCGCCGCGGGGGCGGTGGTGGTTGAGCGGTTCACTCAGATACTACCCAGGCCGTCGCCGGTCTATCTGGGCTCGGGCAAGCTGGACGAGCTGCAGCAGCTGATCAGCGAAGGCGAGATCGACACGGTCATATTCGACGATGAGCTGACGCCGGGCCAGCAGCGCACGCTCGAAGAGAAGCTCGGGGTCAAGGTCATAGACCGGACGGCGCTGATCATTGACGTGTTCGCAAGGCGCGCCCGTACGCGGGAGGGCCAGCTGCAAGTCGAGGCCGCACAGGCCGAGTACCTGCTGCCGAGGCTGGCGGGCCAGTGGTCCCACCTGGAGCGGCTTGGCGGCGGTATAGGCACTCGCGGCCCCGGCGAGAGCCAGTTGGAGTCAGACCGGCGTATCGTCCGAGCTCGCCTTTCACGGGTGCGCACCGAAATCGAGAAGGTGCGGGAGTCAAGGGCGCAGCAGCGCCGGCAGCGGGCCGTGGGAGCGACGAAGGTCGTCTCGCTGGTCGGGTACACCAACGCCGGCAAGAGCGCGCTGTTCAACCGGCTGACTTCCGGCGGGGTGGCGTCCCGGGACCAGCTGTTTTCGACGCTCGACACCACGACCCGCCGCCTGCACCTGCCGTCGGGCCGGCCCGCCACGCTGAGCGACACGGTGGGCTTTGTCCACAAGCTGCCTCACGTCCTTGTGGACGCCTTCAGGGCAACCCTGGAGGAGCTGCACGAGGCTGACCTGCTGGTGCACGTTGTTGATATTTCGAGCAGGCATGCGGCGGAGCAGGCCCAGATTGTGGACGAGGTGCTCGAACGCATGGGACTGGCAGATAAGGCCCGGGTCCTGGCGCTCAACAAGGTGGACCTTTTGGCGGCTGGTGACCAGGACGGTATCGAGGCTGGCTGGGCGCGGGAGTCCGTGTCTCAGTCGAGGCCGGCCGTCATGACGTCAGCGACGCTGGGCTGGGGCATCGACAAGCTACGGGAGCTAGTTGACCGCCAACTGGCAGCCGCACCGGTGCCTCCGGCTGCGTCGAAGCGGCGCGACAAGGCGGCTGCGCCGGCAGGATGACGGGTACCCGGAACGCGCCGGACCTCGGGGCAGAGGTGGCAGGGCGGAGGCTACGGTGAGATTGGTAGTGGTTCGCACTAGTGTTGTTATGTCAACTGAGAAGAGGGGGTTCCCGGTGCTGCCGCGGCGCAGCTGGTTCGCGGTGCTGCTCTACAAACCTGAGCAGTCGCGCCACGCTCTGTCCCACCCGGGCGTCTCGACTTCCGCGTGGTCCGGACGGGACTGACGGGACACTGTCCGCTGACCAAAAGCATCGGACAGGCGTGCCGGGTGCGTATCTCCAATATGACGGATGGCACTGAGGTTTGCCCGATGGCCGGATGATAGTCTGGCCGCTGTAATGGCCTCCGGAGGCGAAAATCCGGCCATGCGTAAGGCCACGCTTACTAATGTTGTCCGCGTCGTCGTGGACGTGCGAGGTCACCCGTTTTGAGACCCAACATCCGTGCGCTGGCCCTTGCAGCGGCGCTGACCCTCGTCCTGGCCCTGGCGCTGGGGTGCGGCAGCCCGCAGGAGGCCCCGGCCGCTCCTTCAAGTGGCGCGGTCGTCCTTCCTGATGGGACGGTCGCAACACCGCCTGCGCTCCCGGATATCAGCCCTCCCGACGAGGTCCCAGAGGGTCTTGAAGCCGTCTGGGAGGCGTACACCATCCTCGTTCGCGAGTACGTGGAGCGGGAGCGTATCGACCCGGCGATCCTCACCGAAGGCGCCATCCGCGGGATGGTCGACGCGCTCGACGACAAGCACACGGCCTATATCAAGCCTGAGACGCTGAAGCTGGAGCAGTCCAACTTCCAGGGTAGCTTTGAAGGTATCGGCGCGTCTGTCGAGCTAGCAAAAGACGGGCTGCACATCCTGATAGTTGCGCCGCTCCCGGGGTCACCGGCCGAAAAGGTGGGGCTGAAAGCCGGCGACAAGATACTGGCTGTCAACGGTGAAGACGCCGAGGGCTGGTCGGTGTTGGAGGGCGTTTCCAAGATACGGGGCCCCAAGGGGTCAAGCGTCGAACTCACGCTGGAGCGGATCGGCGAGACCAACCCGATCGTGGTGAGGATCCAGCGGGGCACGATAGAGCAGGCCAGCGTCCGCACGCGCCTTATTGAAGACACCCCGTACGGGCTGCTGAGCATCCGCCAGTTCACGGCGGAGACGTACGGAGAGGTCCAGAAAGGGGTGGACAGCCTGGTCAGGGACGGCGCGAAGGGGATCGTGGTCGACTTGCGCCAGAACCCAGGCGGCCTGCTGACGTCTGTCGTTGACATCGCCAGCGAGTTCCTGGAAGACGGCCTGGTGACCTATGAAGTGGACGGCCGAGGCACCCGCACCGACTGGCCGGTGAAACGCGGCGGCAAGTTCCAGGAAATGCCTCTAGTTGTGCTGGTGGACGCCTTCAGCGCCAGCGGCAGCGAGGTCCTCGCGGCGGCCTTCCAGGACCACGGCCGCGCAGTCGTGATCGGCACCAAGACCTTTGGCAAGGGGAGCGTCAACTTCCTACGCGAGCTTTCCAACGGCGGCGGGCTGTACCTGACCGTCGCCCGGTGGTACTCGCCTAACGGGCGGGCCCTGGAGGCCAAGGGCGTGCCGCCAGACGTTGTGGTTGAGCTTCCCGCTGCGATCAGCTCCAAGACGTTCGACGAGGACGTCCAGATGTCAGCAGCGATCAAGCAGCTGAACTTCCAGACGGGGATCTCCAGCGCGCTCAGGTAATACGGCGCCGGTCCGTGACGCCAAGTCAGCGCGCTCCGCGGCCAGGCTTTGACGGGCTCTGTCTACACCCTTCGTCGCCCGTTTGGCACGCGAGCCCGACGGGGCCCCTCGACAGGCTAGGGGCGAGCGGGACTCGCGGGGTGGAGGCAGGCCCTCTTGTCGTTGCAAATA
>CAYWBD010000290.1:0-3644 GCA_964456315.1 uncultured Thermoflexus sp. | reverse complement strand
GACGGAGATCAGCTTCCCGGTGCGGTACCGCGTGCCGGCGAGGTCTGCTGCGGTGATGGCAGCCGCCAGGAGGCGAGCATCGGGCTTCAACGCCGGGGAGGCGCGACCTTCGCCCTGGCCCGCCCCGTCCGGTCCCGTTTGGATGACTTCGGTGGCGAGCACGATGTCACCGGTCGTCGGGCCGTCGACGCACGCGCCTCCGAACCCGACGATCAGCAGCTCCTTCGGCGCGAACATCCGCAACGCCCACTTCGCTGTTCGAGCGGCCCGCTCAGCTCCGACGCCGGACAGCACGATCGCCGTGCCTGTCCACTGGTCTGCGAAACTGAGGAACAGTACCGGTCTGCCCGTCGTTAGTTGTGGTGCTCGACCGAACCCGGCGCGGCGCGCAAGCGCGGACACCTCTTCGTGCAGCGCTGCGAGGATGACGATCATGGCGCCTCGGCCGCAACTGGCCACACAGACTGGAGACACCGCGGCAGGAGCCTCGGCGCCAACCCGGCGTCACCGTACCGGCGCTCTGGTCGCTGCGACCGTGCGGACTTCGGGCGACACGCGGGCCTGTCCCGAGTACGCTACCCGGCCGTCATGCCGGTCTTGGTCAAAGCCCCGGCCCGCACCATGGTGACCATGTCCTTCGGGTTCGAGAGAGCGCCGAATATCGTGGTGGACTCGAAGCCGCAGTGCATCATGCAGTTGGCGCAGCGCTTGTCCTTCTCGGCGTTCCCGTAGCGGTCCCAGACCTTCTTCGACATCAGCTCTGTCAGGTCCTGCGTGTGGCCATCGGCCAGCGGGTAGCACGGTTTGCGCCAGCCCAGGACGGTGTACGTCGGGTTGGACCAGGCGGTGCAGCTCTTGTACGTGCGTTCGCCGCGCAGGAATTGGAGGTAGAGGGGGTTGTTGTAGAAGCGGATGCCCCCTGTCTGCTCCGGGTCCAGCACCTTCTTGAACATGTCGACTGCCTGCTGCCGTTTGAGGAACAACTGTTGGTTGGGGACCGACTCATAGTCGTACCCGGCGGTCAGCATAACGCCCTCGAAGCCCATCTCGGTCGTGGTGCGCCACAGGTTCTGCAGGTCGCCCGGGTCAGACCCCGAAAAAAGTGTCGAGTTAGAGCAGACCCGGTAGCCCTGCTCGACGGCTTTCTGGGCGTTCTTCATGGCGATGGCGTACACGCCGGTACGGGATACCGCGCGGTCGTGGCGCTCGCCGGTGCCGTCGAGGTGGACGACCCACGCGAAGTACTTCGACGGCGGGATCTCCTTCATCATCTTGCCCATCAACAGGCCGTTGGTGCAGCAGTAGACGAACTTCTTTTGTTCGACCAGCTTGCGCACGAGTTCAGGCAGGGGCTTCCAGATGGTTGGCTCACCCCCGGCGATGGTGACTATGGGCGCGCGCGCATCTTTCACAGCGCTCAGGCACTGCTCAACAGTTAGCTCGCGGTGGATGACCTTCTCGTACTCCCGGATGCGGCCGCAGCCTTCGCACGCCAGATTGCACGCTTCGAGTGGCTCGAGCATCGTGACCAGCGCGAACTGCTTTTTCCGGAGGAGGAGCCGGTTTTTCAACAGGTGCCAGCCCACGCGGACTGCCAGCTCGGCGGGTCTGCCCATGTTGCTCTCCTTGCGGGCGCCCCGCCTCCTGGAAGGGTCGGGGGGCGCCCGTCTGGCGGGATAGCGCAGCCGTGCAGCGCGGAGGGGGTCCGGGCCTGTTAACGACGCCTCGAATTCCGGTTAATGGGGCTAGCTTTCTCTTACCAGGAGGTATTCGCCCAGCTCTTCGAACTGGCTGGCGGTCTCACCGGCTAGTCGAAGAGACTTTATCACGGCGCGACCGTGGAACCAGCGCTGTTCGGCCATGTCCTGGCAATACCTCTGTGTCCCGAGGCCCTCCATTATTTCCAGTACCTTTTCGACGTCCTGCCCGGCAAGCGTCGCCTTGGCATAGATGGCGTGTAGCTCCTGGCGAGCGCTGCCGGTGGCTGCGCTCAGGGCGTGTACCGCGGGTAGCGCCTTCTTCTTGCGTTGGACGTCCGCTCCGACCGGCTTTCCGGTCTTCGGCCCGCCCCAGACGCCGAGCACGTCGTCCCGTATCTGGAAGACGCGTCCAAGCTCCCAGCCCAGAGTCCTGAACCCCTCGACCATTTGCGGGTCTTGACGTTCAGGTCTCGCCACCAGGGAGCCGAGTTGGACCGCGGTCTCGATCAACGCCCCAGTCTTCCGCTCGATCATATCCAGGTACTCCTGGACGTTGACAGCGGGCCGGGACTCAAAGGCGATGTCCAGGTACTGGCCCTCCATCATCCGCAGGTAGCCGCGTGTGAGCGTGGCGGCGGCATCAAGGGCGACGTCGCCTGGCAGGCCCTGCGTGACCAGCGCGGCGGCTGCACGGTCGGCCACTTTGAGCATGGCGTTGCCAGCCACGACCGCGGTTGGGACGCCCCAGACCGCCCAGACAGTCGGGCGGCCCCGTCGGGTCCGGTCCCGGTCCTGGACGTCATCGTGGATGAGGGAGAAGTTGTGCACGAACTCCAGCGCCACGGCTGCCGGGAGGGCCAGTTCAGCCCGGCCGCCGGCGGCCTCGCAGGCGAGGAGGCAGAGGGTCGGACGAAAAGCCTTGCCGCCTGCTGCGCCGGAAGGCCGGCCGCGCTCGTCGGCCCAGCCCATGTGGTAGCGGAGCGTGTCGTACAGCGGCAGCGCTTGCGACGCCAGTTCGGCCTGAAGCCCGGCGGTGATCATGGGCTGGTAACGCCCAAAAAACGCAGGCAACTCGGAGGCGGCGCGCTGGGCGGTCGTCGCCAAAGAGCCCTCCTGCGCGGCGCAGACCTGTGAGCGGGAGAGCGGCCCCGGCAGTGTGGGCTGCTCTGGCTGGCGATGCTAGCAGCGGCCCATCAGAGTGGTCAATCGTGGGGGCCGAACTCGGCAGCAACCGCGACCACGCCTCTCGGCCCACGCCGCGTGGTCCGACCAACGGTATCTGAGCGATGTAGGTGTATTGATAATAAGCTTATCAACTGATATATTGTCGTTAACTCTATAGGGCAGGCTTGCACAGCGCCGCCCCTGCGACTGGACTAATCGGTTGGCTGAGACTTATTACGACATCCTTGGCGTTACCACGACGGCCTCGGAAAAAGACGTCCGCGCCGCCTACCGGAAGCTTGCGCGCCGCCACCACCCGGACGTGAACCCCGGCAACCGCGGGGCGTCGGAGCGGTTCAAGAAAATCAACGAGGCCTACGAAGTCCTGTCTGACGCCAGGCTCCGGAAGGACTATGACGACTTCGGCACGAACTGGAAGCACGCGGAAGAGCTCCGAAAGGCGGGCGTCGGACCAGGCCACGTCGCGGGCGCCGGGGGCGGGGGCGGTCGCCAGTCATCTGGGTACGACCCGCGGACCGGGACAAGGTTTGAGTTTTTCACTTCCGGCGTGCCGGGCGGGCTGGATCTTGAGGACCTCTTCAACGGCGTAGGCGCCTCGACGGGCGGGCGCGGTCCGGGGCGGCGCGGCGCACCCGAAGTCCAGGAGCTGGAGGCCGAGGTGTCTTTGGAAGAGGCCTACCTCGGGGCCACCCGGCTCGTCACGGTCGAGCGGCCCGGCGGGCGAGCCACGCGCCTCGAGGTCAAGGTACCCCCGGGGAT
>CAYWBD010000289.1:0-8978 GCA_964456315.1 uncultured Thermoflexus sp. | reverse complement strand
CAGCGCAGCGGATATCCAGTCGAACGCCGGCTGCTCCCCGCCCATGACCTCGATGACGATCCTGACAGCCGGGTTGTCGAGCACGGACCGGGGGTCAGTCGACAGCAGCCTGCGGGAGAGGTTGAAAGACCGCCGCTTCCGCAGGTCACGCACGACCGCGCCCTCCAGGTGGAGTGGCGGCTGGTCCAGTCCTGCCTTCTCACGGCTGGCGATAGCTTCGGCGACCGCACCGCCCACTACGCCAAGCCCGAGCAGGCCCACGCCGATCGTGCCGGTCGCAGTCTTCCTGACGGTGCGTGCCATGTCTTGGACCTTTCGCTGACCCCGCCCGCGGGGCGCCACCGGCCATCGTCGCCACGGCCAGCAACCGGTGTCGGGGGGTTCCGGTTGGCAGAGACGCCTGGGGCATAACTATCGCAGTACCCCGCGGCGCGTTGAAAGCGCGCAGGTAACGGCGTGGTCTCGGCAGCGATGAGGCGACGCTCGCTGGGAGGGCGGGAGGGTTACTGGCCGAACTGGCTGAGCGGGTCGGTCTGAGGCACCTGGGTCGGCAGCAGGGACGCCAGCTTGACCTGCCTGTTCACCCAGTTGTAGATCCTGTCATTCAGGTCCATCCAGAGCCCGTCCCGCTCGCTCAGCTCCCGCCTACGTTCGACGAGGAACTCCTCAAGCGCACGGTCGGACAGTTTCTGCAGCGCGGTGGCATCGATCTCACGCGCCTCGGCAAACTCCGTGACGACGTAGACGTTATATGTACGGGCTTCGGAGTTGTACTGTGGCTCGCTGGGCAGACCGAACGCAAGTTTGCGGGAACCGTCTGGGTTCTCGCCCCAGAAGAGGCCTTCAAGCTCAGGGATGACGTTGCGCGGGAACCAGCCCGCCTCGCCTCGGTTCCGGTTCTTGTTGGGGTCCTGTGAGAACTCCAGCGCGACCTGCTCGATGCTGCTGCCTCCGCGCAGTGCGCGGTCGATGCGTTGCAGCGTCTGCGCTGAGTTCTCTGTCAGCACGATCTCGTATACGTGGACCTGCGGCTGGATACGCGGCACGTTCTGGCTCAGGACTTCCCGCAGTTCCTGCCGGAACAGGTCCTTGCGGACGATCTCGCGGTACACGGGTTCTGAGAGCCCGACCCGGTTCAGGAACTGCCGTTTTGCCTCCGTGACGCTCTGGCTGATCTTGGGGTCAGCACGTTCTGCGGGCGTAAGCCCCGGGAACCCCAGCAGCGACTCAATCCGGGTTTCAAGCTCGTCAGGGGTCACCGTGACCCCGACGGTTGGGGCGGCCCGTACGGCGAGCTCATTGTCCTGGATGACCTGGAGCGCCTCGAACAGGGAGTTGCCAATCTGGAACTCCACGCCGAGGTCCTCAGCGAGGCGCTGGTTGAACCGGATGAAGTTGACCACGTCGCCGCGGGTGTACTCGACGTCTTCAACTCGCACCGCGGCCTGGGCGGGCGGGACGACATACTCCCGCACGAACCCGTAGACCACGAAGCCCAGGAACCCGGCCACGATCAGGGCGCCCACCACCATGTACGGGCGGGACAAACGTGACCCCTCGCGCTTGGCGCGGACCAACTCACGCCGTCCGGGGCCGCGCGGGTTTACCGTGGACCTGCCGTCAGGTTCCGGAAGGGCGGGCCCCGTGGCCTGGCTGCTGGGTTCAGTGGTCATAAGTTTCAATGCCACCCGCAAGGGCGCTGCAAGAGGGCACGCCGCTAGTCGAAAGCAATTTTTTAGTGCGCTGCGCCGCGTGAGCAGCAGCGGACGGTGCGCCAGGGGCAAAAGTCGAGGCCGCTGGACTCAGCAGATCAGGAACTCTTCTCTGCTGCTTCGTCGCCCTCAACTGGTAGAACGTCGTCTTCCCCCGCGTCGGATTCCTGCTCAGCCGCCGCGCCGGCTGGCTCGGCAACCCCGACATCCTCAGCAGCCTGTGGGGACTGCGCCGGGCCTTTGCCGGGCAGCGAGACCGGGCCCGTAACCCGCAAGTGGCCGGGGGCGTACGGCAGCATGGCCATGAAGCGCGCACGCTTGATCGCCAGGCGCAGCACGCGCTGGTGCCGGGCGCAGGTGCCAGTACGCTTGCCAGACTCTACGCGCGACCGGTCTGACAAGTAGCGCCGGAGGCGGTTCGCGGACTTGTAGTCGATTGTCTCGATCTTCTCAACGCAGAAGGTACAGGCCTTGCGGCCGCGGCCGAAGCGCCTAAACATGCCGCCCGGCCGGGCGCCGGCGCCCGGCGGGCCGCCGGGCCCTCCCCTGGAGCCGCCGCCACCTGAATATCCTGAACCGTACGTCATGCGTCCTGGAACCCTTTCGTTATGATGGCCCGGTTAGCCCGGGCGCCACTCGGTCGCGGCCCCTGAGTTGGCCGCCCGCTGCCTACCAGGGCAGCTCTTCTACGTCTTCTCCGTCGGCTTTGCGCTCACCGCCCGGGGCGGCGGCCCGCCTCCGTGGCGCCGGTGCGCCGGCACGTGGCGCTGCGTCTCCGGGTGTGCTCGCCGCGTCGCCATCTGCGGCCGCTGCGGGCGCTCCTGCCCGGTCGAGAAACATCACCCGCGCGTCTGCGACTTCGCTGACAAAGCGGGTCGTGCCATCATTCGCAGTGTAGCTGCGGCTGCGGAAGCGGCCCTCGACGAAGACTTTCTTGCCCTTGGTCACATATTGGTTGACCGACTCCGCCTGCCGGTTCCAACACTCCACAGTGAACCACTCGGTCTCTTCGCGGCGTTCACCGCCGTCGTCGCCACCGCCGAACCGCCGCGTTACCGCAAGCCTGAACGACGTCACGGCATTCCCGTTAGGCGTGTAGCGCATCTCCGGGTCAGTGCCGGCGTTGCCGATTAGAAAAATTCGGTTCAGGCTCATCTGGGTATGGGCGCTCTACTGAGCCGCAGGCTGGCTGACCGGCGCGACTGGCGCAGGAGCGGCCGCGACGGGATCCCGATGTTCACCCAGCGGAGCTTCGGGCGCCGGCGCCTCTTTGGCCTCGTCCGCGAGGACGAGCAGGTGCCGCAAGAACGTCTGGTCGGCGCGTAGTACCCGCTCGATCTCGGGCATCTTGCCGCCGTCGACTGAGAAGCGCGCCACGTAATAGACGCCCTCGCGCTGTCCCTTAATGGGGTGAGCGAGCGTCCGCCTGGCCCAGAACTCAGCCGAGTGCACCAGCCCGCCGCCGGCGGTAACCGTTGACTTGACGCGCTCTATTGCCGCCGCGCCGTCAGGGTCGGTCGTCTGTGGGCCCATTATCCAGAGCAGTTCGTAGTGCCGCAATTTACCCGTTCACCCCTCGATAACTACCAAACCTAGGGATTGTAGCACCGGGCACCCGGAGCCGGGCCGCATTGCCGCGCCGCGCTCAGGCATCGCCGGTCACTCCGGGCGCGGGGAAGGCCCGTGCGAAGGTCGCGACCCGGCCCTTGATTGCGCGCAGCGCTTCGGGCGATCCTGCCGCACGCAAGGACTCCAGGATGAACCCCGCGACCGTCCCCATATCCACCGGCGTCATGCCGCGGGTAGTTAGCGACGGGGTGCCCAGTCGTACGCCACTGGTCACAGCAGGAGGCTCGGGGTCATAGGGGATGGCGTTCTTGTTGACGACAATACCGGCCGCGTTCAAGGCTTCGTCGGCCTGCTTTCCCGTCATCTTCAACGGGCGGACGTCCACGAGCAGGAGGTGGTTGTCCGTCCCGCCCGATACGATCCGCAGTCCACCGCCCGCCAGCGCGGCGGCCAGCGCGCGGGCGTTGGCAACGATATTGCGGGCGTACACGGCGAACTCCGGTTTCAGGGCCTCGCCAAACCCCACCGCCTTCCCCGCGATGGCGTGCATCAATGGGCCACCCTGGGTGTTCGGGAACACCGCGCTGTCAATTTTCCTGGCGTACTCCGCCTTGCAGAGGATGAACCCGCCGCGTGCCGACCGCAGCGTCTTGTGCGCGGTGCTGGTGACCACTGCCGCGTGTGGCACCGGGGACGGGTGCGCCCCGCCTGCAACTAGTCCGGCGATGTGGGCCATGTCCACCACCAGAAGAGCGCCGACCTCGTCTGAGATCTTGCGGAACCGCGGGAAGTCGATGGTGCGCGGGTACGCCGTGGCCCCCGCGACTATCACTTTCGGCTTGAAATCGCGGGCGATGCGGGCGACGTTGTCGTAGTCGATGCGCTCGCTCTCCCGGTCCACCCCATAGTGACCGAACTCATAGATCTTGCCCGAGAAGTTTACCTTCGACCCGTGGGTCAGGTGCCCGCCCTGGTCTAGCCGCATGCCCAGGACGCGGTCGCCAGGCTGCAGGAGGGCGAAGTAGGCCGCCATGTTTGCCTGCGATCCGCTGTGCGGCTGCACGTTGGCGTGGTCTGCGCCGAAGAGCCGCTTCGCCCGGTCCACCGCCAGACTTTCGATGGCGTCCATGTTTTCGCAGCCGCCGTAATAGCGGCGGCCGGGGTAGCCCTCGGCGTACTTGTCGGTCATCACCGAGCCCACGGCCTCGATCACGGCGGAGCTGGCGTAGTTCTCCGACGCGATAAGGACGAGCTCATCGGTGAGGCGCGCCCGCTCGGCGGCGATGATCCGGGCGACTTCGGGGTCGCGGGTAGCAAGTGCGTACATTGTTGTCTGGTCCCTCATGGTCCGCGGTGATGCCTGCGCTCCGCCTGAACGTACATCAGTCCAGGCATGCCGAACGAACTGCTCGCTGCGCCGGCCCACCGGCCGCGTCTATGATTGCCCGGTTGTCTGGCTGCCGCCTATCGGCGGCCACTGCTGTGGGACGGGGTATCGCATGACCACTGAAAAACGTCGCGTGACAGTGCGCGAAAGAAAACCGCAGGCGTCATCGGAGTTCATGCTCCCGGCCGCCATCCGCAAGATGACGGTCATCGCGGAGGTCCCTGACAGCGCCATGGTCATCTTCGCGCACCCTGATGATGCCGAGATCGGCTCTGGCGGCACGGTCGCACGGTGGGCGGCGGCCGGGTGCGAGGTGACTTATGTCCTGTGCACAAACGGCAATGCGGGCACCGCCAACCGTGCTGTGTCGCCCGGCGTGCTGGCAAAGCGGAGGGACAGGGAACAACGCGCGGCGGCAAAGTCCATGGGCGTCAAGGATGTGGTGATGCTCGGCTACCCGGACGGCGGTCTGGAAGACTGCCGGGAGTTCCGGGGCGACATCGTCCGCGTGCTGCGCAAGTACCGCCCGTACACGGTGTTCACCCACGACCCGCACCGGACAAAGTCGTTCCAGCACCGTGACCACCGCATGACCGGCACCGTCAGCATGGACGCGGTGTACCCGTTTGCCCGCGACCACCTCCACTTCCCGGAGCAGATCACCAAGGAGGGACTCGAGCCGCACAAGGTGAAAGAGCTCTGGTTCTGGGGCGCCGACGAGCCGGACACGGTGGTGGACATCACGTCGACTATAGACCGCCAGGTGCGGGCCCTGGAGAGACATGAGAGCCAGGTCCCGGGGCTGTCGGTCGAGCCAGGGCAAAGCATTGAGAAGCGGGTGAAGGCGCGCTCGGCAGAGCTGGCAAGAGGCTACCCATTCAAGTACGCAGAGGCCTTCCGGCGGCTGATCGCCAGACGGTAACGGCCCGCCGGCGCAGACTGTGCCATGCCATTGACCCCGACCTGACCCTCATCAGGAGCGGCCCTTCGGCGGGATAGCATTGCCACGAGTAGACATCCACGCCCACATCCTGCCGTCGCTGGACGATGGCCCGGCTGCCATGGATGAGAGCGTCGCGATGGCGCGGGCTGCCGCCGAGGACGGGACCGGGGTGATTGTCGCAACGCCGCACCAGCGGGACGTGATGCTGAGCGGCTCGATGGCCCAGGTCAGCGGGCTTGTCGGGCAGTTATCCGGGCGGCTGGCTGACGATGCGACTCATGGCGAGCCGCATATCCGGCTTCTGGCCGGCATGGAGAACCACATTGAGCCTGACCTGCCGGACTGGGTGGCCCAGGGCAAAGCCCTGACCCTGAACGGCACCCGTTTCATCCTGTCCGAGCCCCCGAACACGGCCTGGCCGCCGTATCTGGATGTCGTGCTGGGCCGCCTGATGGCGATGGGGATGGTCCCGGTAATCGCCCACGCGGAGCGGAATGCGGCGCTGCAGCGCGATGTCGCGAAAGTCCGCCGGCTCATCGACGCGGGGATGGTCATTCAGGTCACGGCAGAGAGTTTCCTGGGCGCGCACGGCCCGAAGGCAGAGCGCGCGGCTGTGGGGCTCCTGGGAGCGGGCGTGGTGCACGTCATAGCGTCCGACATGCACCGCTCCAGCGGGCCGCGGTCGCCGGCCCTTGGCCCGGCGCTCAGGCGGGTCACAGAACTGGCCGGGGCCGAGACTGCGCGCCTGCTGTCTGAGATCAACCCCACAGCAATCATCGAGAACTGGGCGCCGGTGTTACTCGGAAGGCGGCGACGCTGGTCATTGGGGGGCATGTTGCGCCGGGCGAAGCTCTGATTTGCTCGACCCCTCTCCCGCGCCCACCTCCGGTGGGCAGCCGTCTACAGCGAAAGGAGAGGGAACGAGAATACGACCCTTGTGCTGCAAGGGTAGAGGGAATGAACGGCGCATCCACCGGCCCGTTGGGGCGACGGGTCTGAAAAGGTGCGGCAACCGGACGTCACGCCAGCCCGATCGCCCGGGCAAGACGGATGGCCAGCGTGGGTAACGGCTCGAGAGAGCGACCGAGCCACACTGTGAACTGCGTGACGAGGACCCCGACCACCGCGCCCCCCACGATGTCGGTGGGCCAGAACACTCCTGCGTAGAGGCGCGAGAAGCCGAACAACGCCGCTGCCATACAGATGGCCGCGCCTAACTTCCTGTTGACGCGCCACACCGTGGACCCGGCGGCGAACCCCACAGCGACCGGGTTGGCAGGGAACGACGGGTCGGTCGGCGGGTAGAACAGCAGGTTGATCTCGTCGGGCAGCACGGTGAAGGGACGCGGCCTCGCCCATGCCAAGTTCAGCAGCCACACCGCCACATTGGAAATTCCGACCGAGCTCGCCCCAACAAGGGCCGCCATCTGATAGTTGAAGCGTTCTGCCCTCGTGCGCCCGGCGAACCACAGGCCAGCCAGGCAGGCCGTGAACGCCAGGGGCATGAGGTAGTCGCTGGCGACCAGGCGCATCACGCCGTCAAGGAACCCTGAGTTCTCCGTGAGGCCGTTGAGCCAGAGGAGGACTTCGCGGTCGAACGGGTTCATCGCCGTGTCCAGAAGCTGGCCAGCCGAGCAGGGATGCCATAACGGTGGCGCAAGGGGTCGAACTCACGGCCGAAGTCCTGCCGCCACTGTGCCCTGAACACCCTCCACGACCGGGTCAGCGCGCCCGGGTAAGCCCCTGTGGCGAGGCCGTCGAGGCCGTCGCCGGGCGCCGTAGCGGCCCCTGGCCGCTGAAGAGTCTGCCGCCGGCTCACCCACGACCTGGCGCCACCCACAAGCAAGGTCACCAACAAGGCCGCGGCGATCGCCATCGGGAAGTACGTCGCCTGAGCCGTCCCTGACAGGCCGCCGTGGATGTCGTTGATGTTGTATGCGCCGGCTAGCTCCTGCCAGGACGCCCTGCCCCAGGTCCTGGTTGCTGAGTCAGCGTCGACAGAACCCGCGGCCCATGGGCCGTCGACCCACACGGGGGCGAGCAGGAAGAGCGCAGTCGAGGCGACGATGGTCCCGGCGCCGAGCAGCCTGGTCGCGGCAACGGAGCCGACAAACCACAGGCCGCGCAGGCCGGAAACCGAAGCCGCGACCTGGAGCGCGCCAACGCTCACGCCGAACGCCAGCAGTACGTAATGGCGCGCCATGAGGTCGTGCGCGAGGTCGGGGTCGATGAACATCAGGGCCGCGCCGCCAAAGGGCGCATTCGCCTCACCCGGGACGACTCCCGCACGGCGTCAGCTACCCGCCGCCGGGGACGACTGCGGTGCACCACTTCAGGTACTTCGGTTGGCGGCCCTGGATCGCCTTGAAGTACTCCCCTTGCAGCTTTTGCGTCACTGGGCCGGGCAGCCCGGTGCCGATTGGGCGGTGGTCCAACTCGCCCACCGGGGTCAGGTGCGCGGCGGTACCGGTCAGGAACACCTCGTCAGCGAGGTAGAGCTCGCTGCGGTGGATGCGCCGCTGGACGACCTCCCAGCCGAACACTTCGCGGGCGATGGTGATGGTCGAGTCCCTCGTGATGCCCAGCAGGCAGTTATCGGTCTCAGTGGGCGTCGAGATCACGCCGTCCCGGACCATGAACAGGTTCTCGCCGCTGCCCTCAGAAACGGTACCGTCCCAGTTCAGGAGCACCGCCTCGTCGTAGCCGGCCTTGATGGCCTCGGTCTTGGCCAGGATGCTGGTGGTGTAAAGGCCTGCGATCTTCACGCCAGTCGGCATCATGGCGTCTTCGGGCCTGCGCCAGGAGGATGTCTGGCAACGCAGCGGACGGTCGTTGGCGATGTAGCTGCCAAACGGGACGACGATGACGCAGAGGTCGTCTTTGATCTCGTGGAGCTTGAGGTTGGCGACTAGCTCCTGGCTCTTGAAGGCCAGCGGCCGGATGTACACGTCCTGACGGTATCCGCACTGCTCGAGGAGGCCAACAGTTATCTTGCACATCTGCTCTGCGGTGTACGGCAGGCTCATGTGCAGGATCTTCCCCGACCGGAGCAGGCGGTCGTAGTGCTCGCGCATGCGGAACACGAACACCTTGCCCTGCTCTTCGTTCCAGTTGCCGCGGATGCCCTCGAAGGCAGCCGTGCCGTAGTGGAGGGCGTGCGTCATTACGCCGACCTTCGCCTCAGCGAGGGGGATTACCTTCCCGCCGAGGAATGCGAGGGCCTTTGGCGGCATGACAGTGTCTCTCTTTCAGTGGACGCGCCCGGGCGCTGGGCCGAGGGTGCCGGAGACCTCGCTACGGGGTCGAAGCCGGCAGGATGAAGAAGCCGATAGTCACTCCTGCAGGCTGAGAATTATAGGGCTACGGC